>JAPSGR010000006.1 GCA_031177355.1 Candidatus Nitrosocosmicus sp.
TCTGAATTAGTTAAGGTTGGATATGTCACTAAAAGTGTAAATAAAGAAACCCAAACAGAACCGATAGTCTATGGAATCACTACCATAGGAATCAAATGGCTAAATGATATAATAACAAAAAAAATCGCTCTAAAGTAGTCATTTTTCAAATAACGGTTTCTTTTGTATATATCTATAATTCCTTAAAGTTCCTACCCTAGTTAATATTCCTTCTCTAACCATGTCACTTAAGGAATGTGATACAGCCGTTTTATCATAATTGTATCCCATTCTAGCTAGCTCTTGATGGACTTCAATTAATAATCTCTCATTTTCAAAAAATTTTTCATAAAAAATCTTTTCCATCAAGCTTCTGCAAGTATTTCCATTTTTTGCAAGTTCTTTTAATGATATGCTATTATTTTTTTTCTGATTGATAATATTTAACGCACTACTATCATTCTCTATTTTCGACTTTAAAAAGTCAATTTCAGATTTGAGTTTTTCAATTTCATTTTTTGTATTTGTACCTGAAAGTGAAGCAATATCTATACCGGTAAGTACATTTTCTACTACATTTTTTACTTTATCTTCTACACAAGTAATTTCAACTTCCCATTCTTTGTATTTCAGCTTAATCTTTGTTTCCAAAGACAATTTTGATACTGCTTCACTCATGTATATCTAATATATTCCTCTACTGCCTGATAAATGTGTTGTTGAACAACATGTGCAACTTGAACAACACATTTATTAATATGATATTGTTGTTGAACAACATGCACAATCAACTAGATCTTCAAAACCTTGAATCGAACCTAGAATCAATGAAAAATTCAATCATCAATAGTTTTAGCAATTCGTATTTTTGCAAAGATTACAAAGATTTAATTGAAAACAAAAAATTGGTGTTTGTTGATGATGAAGAGACCATACCTATACAAAATTGGGGTATTCATTCTGAAAAGTATGCTAACCTCAAATTAAATAGTATAAACCCTATAGAAGCAGAAAAATTGGTATTTGGAATAGATTCCAGTTGCATCAAGATCGCAGAGGTCGAAGATGGTGGCTTATATGCAGTAAAAGGTTCTATTTGTATATCATTTAAGGGTAAACCAACGGCTCATTTAAAAATAGGCCCATTGATGTTTTATCTCAACGAGGAAGTACTTCATAATCTTAAATTTGATCATAACATATTTAAATTAATTCTCTTTAACGATGACTACGCAAAAAAATTTCTTCGTGTAAATATAGAAAGGTATATTCAATTTTGGCTTTCTAAACTGGTTTCCTCATCTATTATATTAATTGATGGTTCATTAAAATCTTCTGTATTTGAGAACCGCATATATAACATCTCTAAAATTATAGAAAATTCGGTATTTAATAGGAATTCAATAGTCGGAATTAGCAAAAGTTCTAAAATTAAGATATTAAAATATTTGTCCTATCCCCTAAATAGATCAACTCTTCCATCCTATGTCGATATAAACTTAATCATTAAAAGTCTGATTTCTAAAACATATGGGGAACATATATTAGTAAAATTATCTAGCAATGAATACTCCAATATATTACGAGCCGATGTTGTATCATATGATAATAATTTAAATTATACTTTGGGAACGTTACTTTATAATGAATTAATAACTTTTGGATATCCAAGCACTCTGTCCCTTTCACATCATGTTTCAGTTTTTTCAAATACCGAATTGGCTAGCATCAAGAGTTTTGTTAAAGCAAACTACTCAATTAAAGAAATTACTCATGAGAATGCTAGGGCCTCTGTACTGGGAGTTGCCTGGAGATGAAAATTCTCTCTAAAACAGGAGATGAGATACTTTTACTAGCTGTAACTAATGATTTCGCCAATAAGGGGGATTATTTTGTAATTGAGGATTTTAATAGCAGTAAGAAATTGCTCGTTCAGTTCTATGACGAAGAATATTTTTCTTCATCGTCTTTAGTTGATGAGATAATAAAGGATGAAGTTATCTCACAGTTTAGCAATGAGAAGATTTTCGATCCTTTGGAAATAAACAATCTTTCTCAAATAATACGGGATGTTAGGATTTTTAAAACAAAAATAAGAGCGTCTATAGATAATGAAAATCATTTATCAACAGATGTAGATTGGGTTCCTTCAAGGGTTAATTCAAAGATAGTTAAAATAGGATTGAGGGAGCTAAACTCTTTGCTAAATAAGAACATGCATTATCCAATATCTTTAGGAAAATGTGGATCTGATAATCAAACGTTTGAAATATTCGCTGAAGATCTGGATGGAAAGTTGAATATTATTACAGGCAAAAAAGAAACAGGCAAATCTCATCTATCAAAAATCTTAATGAAGTCTCTAATACAGTATGGAGCATATGTTATTGTTTTTGATCTAAATAATGAGTATAGTGGTCTTTCATACAATCTTGATGGGAAAACCTCCTCTATAAGCGATAAGTTGCTTCTGCTAAATCCTGGAATTGAATTAAAATTCAATTTAACATATTTTGGAAAACCTGCAATCTCAAATATGTTAAAAAATGCTTTGGATCTACCATCTGCCTCTCTCCGAGAATTTTTTAGGATATGGGATGCGTTGGATAATAAAAAGATACTCAGTATTTCTGAATTAGGCAAAGCTTTTGGGACTTGGACTATTAACGAATTAGTTAGGGATGCATTGTTATCGCGATTTCATATTATTAACTCATCCCGACTGTTTTCATCCAACGGTACAAACGAAAAGGGATTTCAATTTGAAGAGGTGATAAAAACAAAACCTAGAGGTGCTGCAATGATAATTAATATGAGTAGAATTTCTCCAGTAGTTAGACGAATGATCGTTGAATTAGTGATGAATAAATTAATTGAATTATTAGAAAGAGCATTAATACCTCCCGTTTTTATATTCGCTGAGGAGGCTCAACTCTATATTCGAGATACATATTGGGAAGATCTAATAACCAGAATGCGGCATTTTGGAATTTATTCAACTTTTATAACAAATCAACCTGATGCTATTAATGATACTATATACAGACAGGTCGATAATATTTTTTTATTTAACTTTACGAACGATGCCGACCTAGAAAAAATCTCTAAAGTTTCCCTACTTGACAGTGCTACTATCAAATCCCTTGTTAAAACTTTGTCTCATCGAAATTGTTTGGCAATCGGCAAGGCCGTTTCCAATTTGCCAATGGTAGTTAAAGTTAATCCATCGGATATGTTAACTTTGGGAGAAACAAAAAAATTTTTCAAATGACCGAACTTCCTATTATCGATACTATAAAACCACCATCTACATTCTTTTCTATACTATACTCTATACCATTTATCTGTTTTATTAACTCTAGATTTGTTGATAAATGATTTGTAATTTTCGAGATCTTAAATCTGGACCTTCCTTTGACAAGGCTCAACGGCAGAATTATCATATCCGCCAAGTGTTGATCGATACATGCTTGAGCTTCATAATCAGCTATAAATTTGATTGCTGCGTTATATCCAATTGTCTCTGCTCTTATACCTTTTTCACCTATAGAATCCGCTCCTAGATAAATACCCGATTCTGAAGTACTATAAACTAGTATCGAAGATCCCGGGCTTTCTGCATTTTCTATTGCAGATGTGTGCTTCATAGTTTTTATTCCTTTCTTTTCCAGAGTTGTAATTGCATATTCAATCTGCCTATCTGGTACATGCCTTGGCAATTTCCCTGCAATGCTTAAAATATTTGGCTGGGTTTCTTTAAAATTACAAAGCTCAATAGTATGAAGATCCAATATTTTTTTTATTTCGACATCAACAATACCATGGCCTTTGGGATAAAAACCTCTTTTTATAACATTTAGATTAAATGGGATTCCAATCCTGGATAATATGTCTCTTTGTACAAATTTAGTGTAATCAATTGTTGGGCTATATCTTACATCCGTTCCTCCTTGAATTCTTAATACCAAATTCTTTCGGAAAATAGCAATAATTGGAATTAATGTTTGCAATAACAGTGGTATACTCCCTGCAGTTCCAATATCAAAGAACACTTTGTCTTTATCAGAATTAATTTCTAAATTTTTGTGAGCTTTAAACTTAATCCAATCTGCTCCCACTACTACGTTTTCGGTTCTTATATCAAAAATTTTAGAAAGTAGTTGAATAATCGAAACATGCTGTTGCTTTAATCCGGGATCTTTTCTATTTGATCGTATGTTAATTACCTTGACTGGCTTACCAATTAAGGTCGCGATTGTTATGGCACTACGAAGTATTTGTCCACCGCCCTCGCCCATTGATCCATCGACTAGTATCACTATATTTACATACCCTATAGTTTTAAATTGGCAAATTAGGTTTTCGCAACTTAATATGTCATTTTGTCAAATTATATAATCTCTTGATTCTTTCTATGCCTCGAAACTCTTCTATTAATTTAATAGTGGACGTAGGCACAAGCTCCTGCCAATTATTGTCATTCGCCATCCTATTTCTCACCTCTGTTGCAGACATTCTATCTCTATTGATCATAATAGGGTTAACAATTTCCTTTCCTCTTTGTTCAAATAACATACTCGTAAATGGATCATTTGTAAATACAGCTTTATAGCGAGGTACTAATAGATCTAAGTTATGACTCCATAATGCATGAGTTCCTATATCAGGAACAGGGATTAAGATTATTTTATCTAGGTTTTCCTTTATCTCGCTTAATAGAGCATTTCTGATTATTTCAATTCTTTCCCCAGCAGTAAAAGGATTTCTTAATTCAAAACTCTTGTCCGAACTACCTATCGCCACTATTAGTTCATCAACTTCTTTTGAACACCATAGGAGCGAGTGTAAATGCCCTCTATGCAAAGGTTGGAATCTGCCAATATATAATCCTCTTTCCACTGTTCTTGTAATATCCCTTTTGATTAAAAATATATCTGGCGTGCCAGCAATTAGGTGACTTGTGGTCTCAATAAGGTTATTATATATTATTTGCTAAAAATGTTCTAGTTTTGTCTTATAGCAAGTTTGGGAGGGAAGCTGAATATGTGACGGGGTTATATCTTTCAAATAATGGTTGGCTAGTTTTTTTTTCGAAAGGTAGTAGAGGACCTGCTGATATAGTGGCAAAACAAGACAGTAAAATTTTGCTGATACAAGTAAAATCTAGCACTAGGATACCACGGATTCGTGGACGTGAAATACAAAACCTTCTTCGAATGTCCAGTAAAGTTAGTAACAGTTATCCCATATTGTCACTAGTGCATCAAAATTTAAATTGCAATATAAACACAAATACTGTTTTATTAGGACACTATTTGCTTAATTTCTTCTTATTGCCAGAATGGGTAAGCGTGGATCCTATAAAACAAAAAACTTTAATTCTTTGATACTCTATGCTCCTTGGTTAGAGTGGCATTAAAAAGCCTTTATTTTTCTTTATAGTTTTTCCAAAACTCTTTTATCATTTTTTCATTCATCTTAATAGATGTTATCGCCATTTCTTTCCAAAATTCTATCACAGTTAAAATATAATTTTGCCAAGGATTTTCTGACTGATATGTCTTTTGCATTTCTTTCAAATTTTCATTCATTTGTAAATTATTTTTGAGATCATTCTTTCGTTCAGTTTCATCTTTAGTCTCTGCCTTACCATTAAAATTTGTTATATGATTGGAGACTATTTTTTTGATTTCGTCAGTACTTATCTGATTATCGGTTCCACAAATTATTATTTCTGAATCAGTTGGTAAATTGATCAACTTCATTTTATCATATTCAAAGACGACTGACTCTAAACTTCCCAAATCTGTAAATCTTTTTCCTGTATCTAATAAATGAGGCGTTTGAACCATACTTAACTTTACGTCGTTTTCATCAATCTTGTTATCCTGGCTAATACTAATATCTTGACTGCCATTTTTTAATATCCCCACAAATTTTATTCTTGGTTCACGGGCTAAGATGTCCTTCGATATCTGATTTACGCTCATTACTTTACTTTTTTACAACTAGGAGTATATTTAGATTCTTTTTAATTACAATTATTGTCATTATCCATTAAAATTTTGCCAATTCACAATGATTCATCAATTTTTCTTGCTAAAGTTATATCTTTACTACTAATTCCATTAATATCATGTGTTGTCAACTCAATTTCTACGATATTATAGGTTATTTTAATATCCGGATGATGATTCATCTTTTCGGCTATCAAAGCTATTTTTGTAATAAAACTAAATGCATCAACAAAATCTTTAAATTTAAAGTTTTTTTCTAACTTCTTATCTAACTTTCTCCAATCCCTCAAATTCTTAATTTCTTTGTCTAAATCTTCCATGGTTTTTTATTTATCCAAAAATTATTAAACATTATCGATTAATATTTGTCAGATTATTCATACTATCAAAATCCGACCATTAGTTTTCCTAGACAAATCGAAATTACTGATGTAGATTTATACACAAATTGCTACCATCGTAAAGTTGTGAATTGTATATCTATAATATGATATTCTGCGTAACAATTCCTAAATAATAATTCTCTCTTGCTACAATAATTTAATAATACCTATTTTCTTAGACTTGTGTATTCATGGTGAAGGTTTCAATAGTTCAAATGAAGTCTTCTCTAGACAAAGAGGAAAATTTACTTTACTCTTTAGACCAAATTAAAGAGTCGGCTAAAAATTCTGCTAAGATAATTTGCTTTCCAGAATTTCAAATGTCTTTTTCTCCATCCACTCAAAGTAATGAAGAGTTATATTCGATATCTGAACCCCTAGAGGGTAATTTTGTTTCACAATTAAAAAAGAGTGCTAGAGAAAATAATATTTTTGTTGTGAGTTCTATTTACGAACGTGCAAATTCAAAATTGATAAATAACAGACAAAACCAAAAGAAAATTCTTGACAGAAACTTATACCGAGTATATGATACTGTGGTTTTGATAAATAATCAGGGACAATTGATTTCGAAATATAGAAAGTTACATCTCTATGATGCACTAGGCTTTAAGGAATCTAAAAAGCTATTGGCTGGGAGTAAATTATTTACACCCGTCTCCTCTCCTTTGGGAAAAATTGGAACTTTGGTTTGCTATGATTTACGTTTTCCAGAATTATCTAGAATACTTACTCTTAAGGGTTCTGTTTCTCTCATAGCTCCATCAGGATGGGTTCAGGGAACAATGAAAGAAGATCATTGGTTGATAATGTGCAAAGCAAGAGCAATAGAAAATGGAGTATATTTAATAGCACCAAATCAGATTGGTAATATTTTTTGTGGTAGAAGTTTAGTTGTTGACCCATTTGGAGTAGTGGTTTTAGATATGGGTAATAAGGAAGGATTTGATATTGTTGACTTGGACCTTGACCGAATTGATGTAATTAGAAAAAGCCTTCCTTTGCTTAAGAATAGGCGTCATGACTTGTACAAAATTGTCTGAATTGATCGCATTTGAGTGACATAAAAAAGAAGATAATGTATATCGTTACCTGTCTTAAGTTTAGATATCTTTTTCGCCTCAGTTTACTGTTGCTATTTAATGAAACAAATTTGGGATCCTATATAGATAGTAGCATTACTTAAATATAAGTAACTATTGTTTACCTTCTATCTAGGTCTAATATTTGATTTAATTCGAAATACCTAGAATATCAATTGCGGAAACGCACACACATATTTTATTATGCTAAACCGTTGTCTGTGATGCTAACTCTTTATTGATATATAGTATTCTCAATTGAAGGGTAGTAATAATTAAATCTGTTGACATATCTTGTATATGCTATATGGGTGAAAAAGTCTATGTACTTGGCGCTGGAAGTACAAAGTATGGCAAACTAAATGAGAGTGTTATTGAAATAGCTCTGAATGCTTCAAAAGATGCCATTGATTCAGCAGGCATAACTCCAAAAGATGTGAAAGCAGGATATATTTCAAATGTTTTTGGTGTAGCTGATAAACAGGTACATATGGCTCCAGTAATTATGAGTAACCTGGGAATTCCTGAAGTACCTGGGTTGACTATCGAATCTGCTTGTGGCTCTGGATCTGTAATGTTTAGAGAAGCATTTGCAAATGTATCTGCTGGGTTTTATGATTGTGTTTTGGCACTGGGTGTTGAAAAAGTAACTCATACTAGTACAGTCGAAAGTACAACTCTCTTTTCTTATTGTTCGGATTTTTTTTATGAAGGTGGTAATGGAGCATCTTTTCCTGGTCTTTTCGGTTCTATGGCTAGAGCTTACCTTGCAGCCTATAAGGCTACAGAGGAAGACTTAGCAAGAGTTGCTGTTAAGAATCATGAAAATGGATTATTGAATCCAAAAGCACATGTTAGGAAAAAGATTACAGTAGAAGATGTATTAAAATCTCCAGTTGTTGCATCACCTTTAAAATTGTATGATTGTTGCCCCTTCTCCGATGGTGCTTCGGCTGTAATATTGTGTAATGAAGAATTTGCAAAAAAGAGTGGGAATCCTTATATCGAAATTGTTGGCTCAGGAAGGGGTGCATCTCCTGCTTCTGTGCAATCTAGAAAAGATATAACTACAATTCCAAGTACAGTCGATGCATCTCGACAAGCCTATAAAATGGCTAATTTATCTCCTAAAGATATCGATTTTGTTGAAGTTCACGATTGTTTTACTATAGCCGAATTAATAGATATAGAGGATCTAGGTTTTTTTCCAAAGGGAACTGCTGCTCAGGCAGTTAGAGAAGGACGCACTATGCTAAACAGCGATATCTCAGTTAATCCATCTGGAGGATTAAAATCCAAAGGTCATCCTATAGGGGCAACCGGAGTTGGTCAGGTTGTAGAAGTGTTTGAACAATTTACAAATAAGGCTGGAGATCGAACGGTTAAAGATGCCGAGATAGCTATGACCCATAACTTTGGTGCAACCGGAGCTAGCGCTGCAGTACATATTTTCAAAAAAATTAAGTAATGAGTGAGTGTGATACTCTGATTGTCTAAATTAAAGTCTACGAAACAAAGTACCCGAGAACTATTTATAGAGCACGCAAAAAAAGGAGACATACTTCTTAATCAATGCATAAAATGCAGTAATATCATGCTAGAAACTGTGTATTATTGTGATAAATGTTTTTCCAATTCATTTAGGCAAGTACCTTACATTGGAAAAGGTAGAGTTGTTACTTACACAATTCAATCGGTTGTGCCAGAAGGATTCGAAGATGTTAATTCGTATGCTTGGGTAATTTTTAAATTAGATGATTGCGATATGAATGTTTCCGGTTTTCTGCCTGGTATATCCACCCCAGCAGACTTGCCATTAGGATCGAAAATCAAGGTGGTTGATTTTCACGATAAACATGGATTAATATTACAAAAATATTAATGAAAATCTACTTTTGTTTGTCAAGCTAAAATTAATCTTCCTTTTTGTTTAGAGAGTTTAACATCTGTTTTTAACAAATGTCCTGAATACTGATCACTAGATGGAAAAAAGTGGCCAGTTCTATTATGATGTTAACAGTGCTATCTCAGTAATAAATACACAAATCTCCCAACTGAGGGTAATAGACAAAAAGTTTTCTAATATTGATGCTAGCTTTAGCTCCAAAATTACACAAAATATCAAATGCGGAAATAATGCACGTGCTAATATTATAGCAAATGAGTTATCTGCTATGAGACGACTTAGAAAGAATACTCAAAATGCGAGTTTGGCTCTAGAAGTAGTAGCAATTAGGTTCACTAGCATTAATGAATTTTCTGCAATAATGGATACTATTAATCCGACGGTTGAAATGCTGCAAGATATACAAAAAGATCTCTCAAAGGCTGTTCCTTCTGCAACTAATGTACTGACTGAAATTCATACATTAACTGATGATGTTTTAATTAATTCTAACATTAATACTGATGCTGGTAAAATAGGTTCCGTAGTGGATAAGGACGCCTTAGCCATATTAAACGATGTTCAGAATAGTTTGGAGGATGAAGCAAAAGAGAAACTACCTGAGGTTCCAGAGTCTGTAATTTCCAAAAAACATACTATCAATTTAAAAGATGATATACTAAATAGTGGACAAGTTTTGCTAGAAAGTTAATATCATTTTACTCCAATATTTTTTCCTTCTTATTTATGATAGTTTTATTTATATACTAATAATCAGACTGCTTTTGTAATTGAAGTTTTCATATTTGCCCCCCTCCGAATCTAAACGTGGAGTTTTAGAATCTACCTCTAAGAGAGTTAGAATGATTTTTTCAGTTATGGCTAGTCCCAACAGAATAGATATTTTACGAATTCTTAATAATAAAGGACCGCTAACATATTCAGAGTTAAAATCACTAGCTGGATTCAAATCAAAGAAAGAATCCGGAAAGTTTGCTTATCACTTACGTAAATTATTAAAGCAATCTTTAGTGGGCCTGAATAAATCAGAAAGACGTTATACTATTACGAACCTAGGTAAACTAGTATTAAATTTAGCTAGGCAAATTGAGGAAAAATCTATTGTTGAGAGCGGAAAGATGTATGTAAGAACTAGCCGTCAAACTATTGAAGAATTCAATTCTCATAAGATAATTCAAAGTCTAGTTAGAGAAGCAAATTTATCGTTAGAACAAGCAACCAAAATTACGGAAGAAGTAGAAAATAAGATATACAAACTCTCAACTTCATACCTAACCTCTCGGTTATTAAGAGATTGTGTTAATAACGTTTTATTAGAACATGGGCTAGAAGAGCAAATGAATAAGTTGATCCGAGTAGGGATTCCTTTCTTTGACTTGGATAAAAAACTAAACAATAGCGATAACTCTTTGAAGAATGGAATAAATGACTTGGTAGTTAATATATCTAAGAATATACTTTCTGATTATTTTGTAAATAGTTTTCAAAAAGATATATTGGATATGCATTACAGTGGTGAAATTCATCTCGATACCCTTGGTCATTGGGGAATTGGTCCTGACACTGTTTTCATTGACATCGAACAAGCAAATAAAAATTTCAATCTCAAAGGCCGTTTTCTATTTTTGCCTCGGACTTCTCACCAAAATGAATCGAATTTGATTTTACCTATTGTAGTATCACTACTTCAAAGAGAAGTATCCAAAGAAATTGTTATAGAAAATATCGATAAAATTTTTCGTCACTATCAAATGGAAAAAATCTCTGATTACTTCTCACTATCACTTCTCTCATCTTCTATTACTATGCAATATGTAAATCCTCCTTTTATTACTCTTGTTATATCGGGAAAAGAAAGTAATGAACTATTAATTCAAATACTAAAAGGATATGATTCATATGTCCAAAAGGTAGCGTTACCCAATTTTGGAATGTCTATAAACTATGCAAAGTCTTTGTCTAATGAAGCTCTGTCACTTGTTGCAAGAATCGTAAAGCTCGGTGGTAAAATTACATTATCACAGGAATCAATTCTTAGTTGCAGAGGGATTCGTAAATTGAACTATACTTCAGGCCTACCGCTTGTTGTACTGAATTCGCTAACTATAAATCTTCCACGTTTGGCTTACCAATCAAATAAGGATGAAACCTATTTTAGGACTAAATTGGCATTGCTAATGAAACCATCAGTTAACACGTTATTATTGAAGAAGGAGATGTTATCCGAAAATATTCGACAAAACATATTACCTACACTATCCAATGTTTTTGGTTTTCCGGAAATAGGTTCTACTGCTATATTTGTTAATATAGCAGGATTAAACGAATCCATCTATAATATTCTGGGATATTCCAGAGAGAGTGGATTTGAAACAGTCAAGAAAGTAATAAAGACAGCTAATGACGTGTTACTTAGCTTCCCCCAAACTAATACTGAAAAGTTTGGCGTTTCCATGATTAATGATGGAGGTTCTACAAGATTTGTTGATCTTGATTCTGATAAATTTGGTAAACTTACTCATGATTTTCAATCATATTCACAAGGAGTTGTAGTTACCAAAGGAATGTTAGAAAATGATAATTCGATTTCTGAAAACCTGGTGCAATTGGAAAAACTCATGTCAGGAGGATTATATATTAGACTCGATACAAGTAATACTTCGCATCAAGAGTTGGTTAATGCACTAAGTAGTGCTATCTCTGTGATTCCTTACTTTGACATATATGAAAAACATCTTTTATGTTTATTGTGCGGAAAAAAAGATATCAAGAACAATATTTGTTTGAATTGTGGGTCTAGTAATATCATAGAGTGTAATTAGTTTATATAATGCGGGTAATGAGATCATTATTTCAAAATATTATTGTTAACATCCAATAGCGAAAGTCTATGGCTGGTATATAGAGAGGATACTAGATTTTCTATTGTTTAATACACTCTTGTATATGACTTTATTAATTTATACCGGGTTATATTATGGTCCAGATGGTTATAGAATTTCTCTGACGTGCTTTTTTTAGTCTCAAATTATCTTTAGTATAATCCACTACTCTTCTCCTTCTGAATTAGTTTATACAATGTTAACTTAATATTAGTTTCTCGCATGGAATTAAAATATCTTAACTCATCATTTTGTAAAATAAGCTATCGAAATTAATATAAACGATCTGTAAATAATATATAAATGTTATATGGCTGAAACTGATCTTCGTGAGTCAAAGAGCAAAACCATTGTACACATTAAAAAAAGAAACGGTACAATTGTGAATTTTGAACAATCAAAAATTTCAAATGCAATTTACAAAGCATTAGTTGCAGCTGGTAAACCAGATCATAAATTAGCTGAATTGCTTGCATCAAAATTGGTTAACAAGATCATTAATAGCGAATACTTAGGATCTATTCATAAAGATCATCTTTTAAGTGTTGAAGATGTACAAGACATGGTTGAATCTATTCTAATTGAAGAAGGTTTAGCTGAAACTGCTAAGGCTTATATTCTATACCGTCATGAGAGAAGGAAATTAAGAGAAACAAAGATGAAGATCCTAAATAAGAGGGATCTAGACGAGGTAGATAAATCATTAGATGTTAATTCACTACGAGTTCTGGCTTCAAGATATTTGCTGAGAGATAATAATGGTGAAATAGTTGAAGGTCCAAAACAATTATTTGAACGAGTAGCAATTTTAGTTGCCATATCCGATGTTATACACGATCCACGTGTGTTTGATCTTAAAGGTAATTACTCACAAAATTTATCTGAAGCAGAACTTTACTATAATAAGTTAGATGATTTTGATAGCAAATTAAAAATTGGTAGCTATTATTTAAACAAATATCATTTTGAATCACTAATAAGATCCTATATTGATGAAGCAAAATCTGGTAAAATGAAAGTGAGTTTTAAGGAGCTTTTGAGACTTATTGCAGAGGGTCGAATGACGGACCATGGTAATAAAATATTGGAATATTATAATCTAATGGTTTTAAATGAATTTCTTCCCAATACTCCAACACTTATGAATGCTGGTGCTAGATTGGGACAATTGTCTGCTTGCTTTGTTCTTGACATGCCTGATGATATGTACTCGATAATGAAATCCTCTACTGATGCAGCTATGATATTTAAATCCGGAGGGGGAGTGGGGATAAATTATTCTGATCTTAGACCGGAAGGAGATATCGTAGCATCTACTAGTGGAGTGGCATCTGGACCTACCTCCTTTATGCAAATAATCGATTCAATCACAGATGTAGTTAAACAAGGGGGAAAACGACGTGGTGCGAATATGGGTATACTGGAATCTTGGCATCCAGACATTGAAAAATTCATCACAATGAAAACTAAGCCCGGAATGTATGAAAATTTTAATATAAGTGTAGGAATTTGGTCCGATTTTTGGCAATCATTAGTCAATAAAGAAGATCATAAGTATTCTTTGAAAAATCCTAGGACTAAAGCTACCATGAAAAATATTGACTCACACCAATTGATGGAACTGATATCTTTAAGTGCATGGAAGAGTGCTGAACCTGGTGTTATATTTTTTGATAATATCAACAAGTATAATCCTTTAATTGAAGCCAAAGGGGGACCGCTTAGAGCTACAAATCCATGTGGTGAACAATCTCTATATCCATGCGAATCGTGTAATTTAGGATCTATCAACTTATCTAAATTTGTAAAAAGAAAAGCTGATGGAATGTACGAGTTTGATTGGCCAAAATATGAACAATCTATTAGAACGGCTACAAGATTTTTAGATAATGTCATCGATGTTAATAAATATCCGGTAGAGGAAATTGATGTTAATACAAAACTAACTAGACGTATTGGATTAGGAATTATGGGGATTGCTGATTTATTATTCATGTTACGTATTCCATATGATTCCAAAGAAGGGTATGAATTCATGAACAAACTAGCTGAAACCTTATCTTATTTCAGTATGGATGAAAGCGTAGTCATCGCAAAATCACGGGGAGCATTTCCATTATTCGAAAAAACTGAATATAAGAATGGTAGAATACCATTATCTGGTTATTATGAAATTCCTAAGGATTTACATAGTTTTGATTGGGATTCTTTAATAGGAAAAATTAAGAATTATGGAATAAGGAATTCATGGACTACTACTATTGCTCCTACGGGAACATTGTCAATGATTTCAGATGTATCCAATGGCGTTGAACCCATTTTTGCTCTGGTATTTGAAAAGCGTGTTACTGTCGGTAGGTTCTTTTATACGAATAAGATATTTGAAAATATTTTAAAAGAACATGGCCTATATACAGATGAGATTTTGCTAAAGATTTCAAATAATTATGGTTCTGTACGTGGAATAAGCGAGATACCTGAATGGATCCAAAAGTTGTTTGTTACAGCCATTGATATTCATTGGACAGACCATATTATGGCTCAAGCCGTCTGGCAAAAGTGGATTAGTAATGCAATAGCCAAAACAATCAATATGCCTGGGGATGTTACTGTTGAAGATGTAAAATGCGCATACCTGCTTGCTCATGAATTTGGGTTGAAGGGAGTAACTATATACAGAGATGGTTCAAGGAATGAACAAGTTTTACATATAACTGGTAATGATCGTGAAAAAAGATTTAAAGTTACTCCGAGTGAATATCTACATGATTTTATAAAGGCAAACATTCACGAACCTTATGTGCTTGATCAAGTCAAACCAATTTTCAAAGATTATGATGAAAATAAACAAAGCACTAAAACAAATGCCCAACTCAATGTTCCATTTGAATCTGACAACATCCAATCAAATACCTCACTAATTAATACCAAATCTGAATTATATGCAAATTCTATTTCTAGAACAGAAAATGATAAAGAGACTTGTCCGGTCTGTAAAAATTACTTAATTATTACAGAAGGTTGCAATATGTGCATAGAATGCGGATTTAGTAGTTGCGGTTCGGGCTAACTATTATTCATATCTTTGATCTAAAGCGTTATTATATGTTAACAATTTTATTATATGGTTATTTATGACCAAAAATAGGTTCTTTAATCGCAATGTAGTTTCTATCCGCGATTTCAATTTGAATGATTTTGCATACCTTTTTGATATCACTGATAAAATTCAAACATTGACTTCAAAAGAACGTGGAGAGATAGCCAAGGGATTAATTCTTGGTTATATTTTTTATGAATATAGTACCAGAACAAGACTGAGCTTTGAATCCGCAATGTCATCCATCGGAGGCCGATCTTTGGGGATATCTGATATTGATTCATCTTCTATCATGAAAGGCGAAAGCTATGCCGATACCATAAAAACGATTTCATTATATTCGGATGTAATTCTTATACGTCATCCTTCTGACGGTTCAAGTAGATATGCTTGCGAAATATCAGAAAAACCTGTTATAAATGGAGGGAGTGGTAGTGAGGAACATCCGACCCAAGCTATGTTGGATATTTATACTATATTTAAAGAGAAGAAAAGGATTAATGGCTTAACCATTGGAATAGTAGGCGATCTAAAATATGGTCGAACTGTATACTCGCTTATTTATGCATTATCCAATTATAATGTAGATATTCACTTGGTTTCTCCTGCTGTGTTAAAAATTCGAAATGAATCAATTTACGATATTTCAATGAAAGTGAATATGTATCATCATACAGAGCTATCAGATGATCTGTTAGAAAAACTAGACATAATTTACGTAACCCGTATTCAAAGAGAACGGTTTCCTGATCCACAAGAATATAATAAGATTCAAGGATTGTATACCATTGATGAAAATATTTTAATAAAGTCAAAACCAGACGTTTCCATACTTCATCCGTTACCACGAGTGGATGAAATATCTCCATCAATTGATAACACTGTAAATGCTCTTTATTTTAAACAAGCTGCATATGGCAAAGAACTAAGAGCAGCCTTGTTGTCTGCATTATTGCATGAAGATCCATTCTAAATGAAGTTTACTGTTGCAATTTTGCATTCCTGTGTTTTGTAGTGGTATGTCGTTGTTCTAAATCGAACATCTATTTCTTTACTTTACTTTACTTGTCCTAGACTTTTAATTTATTATTTTGTTATCTCCTTTAAAAATACTTGTGAATCTAACTTAGAAAATTCACATAGGTTAATGTCCGCTCCTTCTTTCATGACGGTTTTCAAATATGCTCCGGCTTCCTTTAATTCCCACCAATTCTGTCCAAACTTTTCTTCGATTTTTCTCTCTAATTCAGCTGCTCGAACGGCTGCCAGCAAATAACTAGGAACATACATGATTGATTCTGGCATTATGTGATGTAGCATCCAATATTGTCCAGGCATATCTATACCTGTATATTTATTCATCATTTGTGAATACTTTTTGTTTGTTTCTTCAATAGATAAATTATCTGCCCAAAATTTCATTTTAGTCAACGAGTTAGCTGAATAAAAAACTACAAAAAATAATTCCATGAAATTATTTAACTCAATAATTTTGTCCAAGCTTTTCATATCTGTTAAATTCATTTTCTTTTGTAAATAGGTTCTATTTCTGGTAAGTCTTTCTAAAAAAATTGAGAATGTTTCAGTTACTCCCATAGATATATGGTATTTTTTCTCATATTCTAAATCAGACCTAATTGAGGTAGCATGCATTGCATGACCTGACTCATGAAAACACCCTTGGAAGTCAAAATAAGGACTCTCCTGCCTATAAAGAATACGTATATCAGATGGAATTTCAATAAAAAAACAAATAGGAGAGGGATATTTATTTTTCCTATCTTCTATATCATAAGATATCTTGTTGATATCTATGTCTAAATCCTTCATTGTATTCATAACGATTGATATGGGATTTACTTGTGCAAACTTGCCTGATAAGTCATTAAAAATTTGATTTCTAAAATAGTAAAAATCATCAAAGTATTCTGGGTCTCTACCGAATATCTTATTTGATATCGCAACAAATCTTTCCCAAAATAATTTTTTTGTACGCTCTGCCAAATCTTCAATAAAGAGTGACAGTGATTGATAAGACATATTTTCATCTTCCAAATATCCCTGTAATGGATTCATCTTCCCTTGTGTCTCGTAAATCTCTTTTATCTCGGTAAACCTTTTCTCTATTACAGACTCTAATAATTCGGTTTTATCTATGAAGCAATCAAAAACATCCTTTCTGCGCTTGTGACTTTTTTCCGAGGCATTAAATTGCCTCCAATTGCTCCAATTTACATAATTACCGTCTATCTTGTATCTCTTATCCACAACCTTAGTATTTCTGATCTCATGCAATTCTTGTTCCAATCTTTTTGTTTTATCTTCAGACAAAATTTGTAAGGAAGACAAAAACAACTCCCTTGGTGATTGATAAGATTTCATAAATAATTGACAGCATTGAATCTTTATACTTGATACTTGCTCAATTATTGTTGGATCATACTTTAACCCTGCAAACTGGGAATATGTTTCCTCGTTCTGAATTATGTGAGCATTTTCTAATATATTTCTAATATTATCTAGATTCATAGATTAGTAGTAAATTCATTTGATTCTCGTTACCTTATTTATATTTGCATTTTTTATTTTTGTGATACTTTTATAGAATCAACCGATTCGAATTGGATTAATTATTCTAAAGAACTTTTCTCAAATACTTAATATATTAATAGTATATTGAGTTGTATGTATAAAAATGAAAGACTCTAAACTTAAGTCTTATGGAGTAATTGTATTATCAACATTTCCTGATGAAAAATCCTTAATTGACCTAAGTAAAACTCTAGTTGCAGAAAAAAGGTTATGTGCATGTGTAAATTATACTAAAATAAATTCGTTATATATGTGGGAGAATGAACTAAAACAAGAGAACGAGTTCTTGGCCCTTTTCAAGACAACTTCATCTCTACTAGATGATTTAAAAATTGAAATATCAAAAAATCATCCATATAAAATACCTGAAATAGTAACACTATCTATGACTGATGTTTCTTCTGATTATATGTCATGGCTTCTTAATAATACCCTTACATGTGCAGATGATACTTGACCATCTTGTGGGTGTTAATAATATCTATGACTTGATCATCTTTTATAGGCTACTAAATTCTTATAATTTTGGATCTATGATAATTTTTTTAGTTTTTTTATAAATTGATATTTAGACAAATTATTACTTTAGGTTATTGGATACCGCAATAATGCGATCACTCCACCCAAAGATGATACTCTTAATCCTAGATCTGTAGTTGAATCAGTGGCAAAAACCTTTGAGTTATTATACTCTATCTCATTCAAAAGTTTGATAAAATCCTCCTCCTTGATCTCCGCAAAAACCTTGTCTGAATAAACCAATGCGTCAATAGCATTTAATGACTGTGCGTATGTTATCTCTTTAATTCCTATAGCATAACTTTTCTCTCCTTTGCTTATTTGTTGCATTATTTTATCAAGTATATTAGCAACCATAGCAATTTTGCTATTGGACATCAAATCCTTCATGGCTTGCGATCTCAAAAAGACAAAGATTCCGTCTTCACCGGAAGCTTCTATTCCTTCAACTATACTAATATCCGCTCTCTGGTAAAATTCGTTTTTTTCTTTTAAATAGTTGTAAAGTCTCCTTTTTGTCTCTCCGGGACCAAAAAATATTATCTTGATTCCTGGATCATCGAGATAGATGTCCATTCCAATCCTTATGCTTTCGAAATAGCTATTATTAGATTCATTTTTCCTATCTGCTGAATATCTTTTGCCGCTCTTCCCAGAATGTATGTTTGGTGTTGTTTTTAAATAAGTTCCAGTTAGACTTGCAATGGAAGCCTCTTGCGAATCTATGGACACTAGTAGATACTTGAATTTCAGGGTAGATTTTGACAATATTTTCATATAGTTTTCGTTCCACCTTGATTTTTCTAAGATTATAGTATCACTAATTTTTACCATAACCGAATGATGTAGTCCTCTAGGTATATTTTCATTATTTGATGTGACAATGATTCCTGAAATTTTCAGTCTGTCGATTGCATCATCAAAACTAATTTTCTCTGCTCTTAAAACTATCCTGATTTTAATTCGTTCTCCCTTATCTGGCCTCGAAAATTCATTATCTTGTTTAATTACTCTCGTTGTGTCAGCAGTAATGTTATCACCAACTTCAATTACTCTTCTCAAGCTAAATAGATCGTCTGGATCTTCTAAAGTTATGACTACTTTGTTTTCTGAATCTTTTGTTTTAGTTACTTTCATTTTTATATATTTCCCAACTTATTATATTTCGAAACAACATTTGAGATCTCTAGTATCGTTCAATCCATCTTCTTGTTAACACTTGTGATTCCACAAAATTAATCAATGCGTTATTGAATATCTTGTACGTCATTTTGCATTTCTTTCTTTATTTGTCTCCACTGAGAATTGTGCCTCGGGCCTTGGATGCGTAAATATTCCTGCTATTTTCTTTGCCTTAACAATTGTAATCTCTTTTAATTTTTTTTGCCATGAATTTTTCAACACCTTCAATATAAAGATCATCATATCCAGTTTGTCTTTCGGGTAAAAAATGTGGATCCTTATTATAGGTGATAGAGATAATAATTCGCAAGTGTCGAAAATAATAAATTTTCTGAAACTCTCTAGCAAGGATATAGTTTCTGAGTGTGCCACTACTTTTCTAGAATAACTATTAATACAATGGATATATGTATTTGAAAAAAATTATTTTTATAAATTACAATGGACAAACTCTTCACTCAAGATCTCCTTCATCTAATCAGTAGGGTTTTTCATGTCATTGTTTGTCCTCTTTACATTTGTATCATTCTGTTATAAAAATTTAGGTTATCATTTTTTTGCATCTTGCCAGAGGTATTGGAAATAGTCTTTGGCGAAACTTGCTAATCCAGTATGCTCTGCCCAAATTGCTATAGTATCATAACTTGTACCATCTACTACATCATTTTTTCCTTCCCCAAGTAGAATTAGTACATGTTTAGAGTCGCCAATCACTCCACCACCAAACATATCATTTTTTAGTCTTACTTCTGCTACCCTTGACATTGCTTTAACCGTGTCTCCATTAGTTTCATCCGAAGCTAAGATGATTATTTTTACTCCTTTATCTGATAATTCACGTAAAACTGGTTGAATAGATCGCACTACATTTTCAGGAATTTTGGGAATTGCAATGAGTAGTTCTTCCTTCGTGGATTGAATTATTTCAGTCACTTTTATTGCAATATTATATAACCCACTTACGACCCAAATATCTGGTTTTTCTTTCAAGCCTGTTTTCTCATATATCGGCATTAATTCATTAATTACAACATTCTTATTACTACGCAGATTGTTTTCCATCTCTATCATCATGGCTTCAACTGCATTCGATGGTGACTTTGGAAAAAAATTCTGTGGTCTTTGATTGTCTGAATAAATCCATCCTCTTACATACAAGCTGTTAAGAACATCATAAATTTTCGAGTAGGGAACACCAGATTTCTTACTGATCTCTGATGCGGTATTTGAGCCAGCAAATAATAACGAAGTATATACCCTGATTTCATAATTCGTTAACCCAAGGCTTTCCATAGATTTTTTGGCCTTGTCACTTATTTCCATAACTTTAAGTGACTAGTCTAATCTTGGATATTAAATCTTTCATCAAAAATTGATTTACTAACTAAACACCGTAGTATTTGTGAGATCATGTTTATAAAGTTAATTAAATTTAGTATTAGAGGTCAACATTATGGATTTAATACAAATTTCCAATTTAACTAGTAAAACTATTGGTTCAAAACGTACCATTAGATATACTCAAAGTATTTGCCCCGATTGCAATATGATTCTTGACGCTGAGGTATTTGAAAGAGAAGGAAAAGTTTTCATGACAAAAACTTGTCCGAGCCACGGTGAATGTGAGGAATTATACTTTGGTTCTTTTGAGATGTATCAGAAATTCAGTACGTATTGGATGGATGGAAAAGGTGCACAAGCACCAAATGTAATGGTAGATAAATGTGCTTGTCCTACAAATTGTGGTTTATGTACAAACCATCTTTCACACTCTGGACTAGCCAACATGATAGTAACAAATAGATGCGATCTTACCTGTTGGTATTGTTTCTTCTATGTTAAGAAAGGATTAGAAGGAGCGTATTTGTATGAACCATCTCATGAACAAGTTCGTGCAATGATGAAAACCTTAAAGGCTGAGAGACCAATTGCAGGAAATTCGATTCAAATTACTGGTGGTGAACCAATGCTAAGAGATGATATTACAGAACTAATCAAAATTATGAAAGAAGAGGGAGTAGATCATGTGCAACTAAATACTAACGGTATAAAATTGGCATTATCACCCGAAACAATGAGGCAAGTGAGGATGTCTGGTGTTAGTAATCTGTATCTATCTTTTGATGGTGTAACAGCCAGAACAAATCCCAAAAATCACTGGGAGGTCCCATATACATTGGAATCCGCCAGAAAATGTGGCATGACGGTTGTGTTTGTTCCAACAGTAATTAAATCGATAAATGATCACGAATTAGGTGGCATAATTAGATTTGCTCAAAAAAATATGGATGTAGTACATGCTGTAAATTTCCAGCCTGTTTCTCTGACGGGTAGAATGAGTAAAAAGGAGCGAGAAAAATATAGGATTACTATACCGGACTGTATTGAAAGAATCGAGGAACAAACGAATGGCGAAATTTCCAAAGATGGTTGGTTTCCAGTTCCTTCATGTATGCCACTAACTAATGTGATTGAAGCATTCAGTAAAAAGCCTAAATATGAACTATCAATTCATTTCGCTTGTGGTGCAGGAACCTATGTATTTGAAGATGTGCAAACTAAAAAGCTAACTCCTCTGACATCTTTTGTGGATATAAAAGGACTATTAGAATACTTTGAGGAGAAAACTGAAGAGATCAAATCTGGATCAAATAGATATTGGACGATGCTAGAAGTAATACGAAAACTGAATCAATTTGTTGATCGCAATAAACAGCCATACGGACTTGATCTAGGACGTATGTTTTCAAGTATTCTTCTTAAACAGAATTTCGATTCTGTTGGTTCATGGCATGTCAGATCCTTATTCTTGGGGATGATGCATTTTCAAGATAAGTATAATGAAGATTTAGAGCGATTACAAAGATGTGATATTCACTATTTGACACCTGATTTGCGTATAGTA
Source organism: Candidatus Nitrosocosmicus sp. (assembly GCA_031177355.1). Taxonomy (GTDB): domain Archaea; phylum Thermoproteota; class Nitrososphaeria; order Nitrososphaerales; family Nitrososphaeraceae; genus Nitrosocosmicus. The sequence continues at coordinate 22,548 of JAPSGR010000006.1, forward strand.
CCTTTCTGTGCATTTAACGTGATACCCGAATGGTATCGTGATAGAATACAGAAGAAATACAGTATACCGGTTGAAGAATGGGAAAAGGAACACGGACAAACGTTAGAAGCCGGGTTATACCGTGGCATTATGAGAAAAGGCAAATCAGAAGCACAGATGGGATGTGCCATGTCAGAGATGCATAAGGCAGCCGCAGAAGCACAAGCTGATGAGAATCATAAAGGTATTGAACTTAGAAACGGTATGGCAGGTGCCTAAATTTTATTTTCCTCTTTATGAATTCTGAATATTGTTGAAGGTCGATCTCTAAACTTTTAAGAAAACCTCCCACTTATTTTTACATATGTTTTTGTAGAAAATTTTAAATAGCTTGAAACTGTAGTATAGTATGTAAAATGCCGTCATCATCAATAAATGCCATAACCCGTATGAGTGCAACACTAAAGGATCTGTTTATTTACATTTATGATTTATCACCATTGGATATGGATCTTTTGCTTACCCTGATCGCACATAATAATAAACAAATGACATTAGAGGATTTATCTAAAGCTGTGAATCGAGATAAAAGTACTGTTTTTCGATCCTTACAGAAATTAACAGGATTGGGAATATGTGTAAAAGAAAGTCGAACTCTGAAAGAGGGAGGACATTTTCATGTTTATTCTGCAATATCTAAAGAAATTTTTAAACTCGAAACAGAAAAACGTGTTAAAGAATTAGAACAGAGTTTGAGAAGAATACTAAAGAAATTTGAAGATGATCTTGAAATAATGCTGGATGATGTATTTGATACTAAAAAGAAAATAGTAAAGTAAATAAAATAGCTACATTACATGGATTTCAATTTAGCTAACATATTTGAAAAGCTAAATGGAGAAAAATTTGATATAGTATTAAATTCTTATTACTCCTTTATCTTTCTTAAGAAAAACTCTTTTCATGATATTCTCAAATCTATGAATTCAGCCTCTATAAGAATATTAATTTCATGTAAGAACAATGATCAGTATGAATCAATAGTTGATTTTCTTAGACCATTTAAGTATATATCTGTCAAGAACAGTTTGACACCTCTTGCATTTAATGAACATATGATTACAATTATCGTTAACCCGTTTCGAGTCTATTTCTTTAAAATCCATTATGATTCAGATGAACGCGTATTTAGTTGCAGACTATCAGAATCACTAAAAGGAGATATTGTTAATTTTTTTTATTCTCTCTTTGAGAATACCTGGACTGCACTGGAGAAGAATAATATCCTAGAAAAAAGGAATATATTTCAACAAGATTTTGTAGATATAGCTTCACATCAGCTTAGAAATCCTATACTACCAATAATAGGCTTTTCTAAAACACTTAAATCAAAAATTAAAGATCCGGATATGTTGGATTATCTTAATATTATAATTAAGAATGCTGAAAAATTAAAAAATATTGCAAATGAAATCCTAGACATATCTAAAATTGAAGCAAACCCGTTAAAATTGGATTATGAAATTTTTGATCTATGTGAACTTTTAGAAACTATTGCGGGAGAGTATAATCAATTTTCCAAGAGGGACTCTGCAGGAATTAATTTTATTTTTCATGGCGCATCTAATCTTCTAATAGAAGCAGACAAGGAATATGTTAAGCAAGCTTTTGAAAATATACTAAACAATTCCTATTTTTTTACCAAAAAAAATGAGGGAAATCGGATTATGATTAGTGTTTATGATGGTGATGAAGGTAATTATGCATCAGTTTTGATCGAAGACGAAGGACCAGGTATAACAGACGATGACCCTGAGAGAGTTTTTACGAAATTCTATCCAAATTCAGGTGGTGCAGGACTGGGATTGTTCATTTCAAAAAAAATTATTGAAATACATGGTGGTAACATTACGGTAGGCAATCGAATAGATGATATCGGTGCGAAATTTTTAATTCAAATTCCATTAAAGGGGGTGAATATACCTTTTCATGCCCTTAGGAGCAAATCCTCTAATGAAAATCTCAAATTGTTGATCATCGATGAGTTTTCAGAAAACTTGAAGGCGGTAAAAGAATCAATTGTTAATTTAGGGTATGAAATTGATTATTTTGAAGATCCTTACACAGCTATTGAGAACTTTACTCCCGGAAAATATTCCTTAGTTTTTTTGGGAATCAATATCAAGGGTTTGGATGGGTTTGATCTTTATGATGATTTGAAGAAAAGGGATAAGAAAATAAAAGGATATTTCATGTCCTCAAGCAAAATAAATAAAGAGGCAATGGAATTACTCAACAAGAATATGATGTACGACCATTTCATTTTCAAACCACTTTCCATTAATTCATTTGTAAGAATTCTTCAAAATGAGCAAATGAGTTAAATTTTTTGTTTATACAATAGCAAAATTTTATTATTTGTTTGGACTAACTGGGTCAATATGAATATTCTAATCATTGAAGATGATGATGATATATGTCAATTATATTCTATATGGTTAGAGGAAAATAAACATGATTATATAATTGCAAAAAACTATGAAGATGGAATATTGGAGTATGAGAAATCAATTCTTAAAGATGATGAAGATTACATACCTCATAATAACTCATTTGACTTGGTAGTATTAGATTATGATCTGCCTTCAAAGAACATTGCCACAAATCAAAATGGTCTACATATAGCTAAAGAGATTTTAGAATTGAGGAATGACCAAAGAATAATGTTTGCATCGGCATGGCCGAAAAAGGCATTTATTGAATACGTTTCCACACTAAAAAGTGTACCTGAGGTCCTTCCAAAACCATTCGAAAAAGAAGAATTCATTAATCTAGCAGAAAAAATTAATTTGTATGATATTGCAAAAAAATTTACTAAACAACTTAGAGAAATGAAAAATCCTAATAGTCCAACTGTGGATATCAAATCTTTAGAATCGTTATTTAAACTTATGAATAATGCTAGACGAGAATTTTTACATAAGGATGAAAAAAATGATGATGAATCTGATATAATTGAATAAAATTTAATAAAGTTTAATTTAAAGAACTATAAAACTCCTTTTGTGTCTTCGATGAAATATGTTCAAATAGACTTATCTAATGATATTGCAATCGTGAAAATAAATAGACCTGAAGCCTTGAATGCAATGAATTTGGATGTTATAGCCGAGTTGAATAGGGCGATTGATATAATTTCTGCAGATGACGGAATCAAAGTACTTATTATCACTGGAGCAGGCGAACGCTCATTCTGTGCAGGTGCTGATATTTCGTATATGGTAAACATTGATGCAGTAACTGCTGAAAAGTATGCATCATCAGCCCAGAGCATGCTAAATAAACTTGAAAAAATGGAGAAACCTGTAATAGCTGCAATAAATGGGTTTGCTCTAGGCGGTGGATGCGAACTTTCACTTGTGTGTGACATTAGATTCGCCTCTGAAAATGCAAAAATTGGGCAACCCGAGGTAACAATTGGTATACCTCCCGGCTGGGGTGGAACTCAACGGCTTTTAAGAATAATTGGACCTGCTAAGGCCAAGGAAATGATCTTTACTGGGAAAATGCTGTCTTCTCAAGAAGCACAAGACATTGGATTAGTAAATCAAGTAATTTCTCTCTCGGATAGTGAAAAATCTAATTTAGATCAATCTGTCGATCAAACTAACGAGAAGGAGAAAAACATTGCTCTTTCAAAAATGCTTAATAAGAAACTTTTAGAACACTCGATATCATTTGCTAAGGAGATTACCAAAAATAGCTTTAATGCTGTTAAGATAAGTAAAATGTTGATCAATAAAGGAATGGATGCTGATATCGATACTGGATTGCGGTTAGAAATCTATGGCTGGGCATTATGTTTTGCTCACGAGGATAGGCATAAAATGATGTCTTCATTTCTAAATAAAAGTACTAAAAAGTAACTCATATTTTGTTACTTGCTTTTTTTATTTTGTCGAAATTATTTTTGATCCATTACTCGGTTTAGTTAGGTATGTTTCGCAGTCAATGTCTAATTTCTTATACTCTTCTCTCATAACCTCTGCTAAATGCAATCCCTTTTTTGTTGAATTCAAGAAGGCAATACTCGAAGGCCCAGCTCCGCTGATTGTGAAAGCCATTGCTCCCTCCTCCATTGATCTATTTTTTATTTTATCATAACCTGGAATCATTTTTTTCCTGGCGGGTTCTATTATACAATCATTAATTCCGTTACAAATCATCTGTATATCACGGCTGTAAAATCCTGCAACTATTGAACACGCATTCGCAATATTGTGAACAGCTTTTTCTAGAGGTACATTCTTTGGAATAACCCCTCTGGAAACTTCTGTCTTCATCTTTGGAACGTTAATTAGAGGTACACAGACAACGGCAATTAGGTTATTCGGTGATTTTATTTTGATGAATTCTAGTCTTGGATATGTCTTTACTATTACGAAATTTCCAAACAGTGAACCAGCTATGTTATCATAATGCTTTACTCCTGCACTAGCTAACTCGCCTTCTGCAGAATAATCTAATAATCTCGTTTCGTCCATCTCTAATCCAAACAAACAATTAAAAGAAATTGCAGTAGCCACTGCTGATGCAGCACTGCTTCCCATTCCATAACCGACTGGTATATTTTTTTCTATTTCTAACAAAAAATTATAACTGTAGAGATCATAATCAGAAATGATTTTTCTTGCTACTATGCCTGCTGTATTATGATCAGGGTTTTTTGGAATATTCTCGTTCCTATTGCCTTTTATATTTATCTCTAAATTTTTCTTACTTGGCTTTGGCCTTTTATCTACCTTTACAGTAACGATATCCTCCAGGGCATCCAAACCTAATCCAAATACATCATATCCTGGACCCAAATTTGCAGTAGAAGCTGATGCACTAGCAGTACATTCGATAAATTCTGGATTTATATTAGTTTTCATTATTACTTTTGTTCCTCTTCTCCAAGAGTCAATATTCTTGATAATGCTGCCGATAAATTTACCATTCCATTCATAGTAATATTTGACATTGCAATAGGACTGACCATGTTTCCACTCTTATAAAGTGTTTTTATAATGTCTTTACTGAGCAAAGATTGTTCAGTATCTTTTTCAAGACTTAAAGAATTTTGAAGTGTGGTTATCGAACTAGACCAATTTAAAATCTCTGGTAATTTATCTATTATTTTATCTCTTTTTGTAAGCACATTAATTTGTGGAATGTTTAAACGTAATTTGATTGATTGGGACAAAAACATTAATGAAACGAAACTAATAGGGGATGTTGCTAAGGTTCCATCCATGGTAAATAACGCTACTTTAGTATCTGAATAAAAATTTGAAACGAAATAAGGGCCACTAGATCTGAAGGCAAATAGTTCTATTTGTCCAGGTGTATCAATTATTACATAATCGGGATTAAATTCTTGAACTTCTTTTTGAATTTCATCTACTTTTGTTGAAATCAAGTCGTTGGCCAGTATCAGGGAGCCATTTGGTCCCAAATTGTAATCTTCCATTATTGAATAAAAATCAATAAATTCTCTCACATCGATATCTGGGTCATAATGTAATTTGGATACCCCAGGATCCAAGTTAATCGAAATAGGTACAACGTCATTACTATGATACCATTCCAATAATCTTGCTGTTAGTAATGATTTTCCTGAGCCTGCTGTACCAGTGATGAAAATAGTATGCATTTAAATAATCTTCAAACGTTATTCTAATTTTATTGTTATACTTGATTGATTATTATATTCCTTCCTTTGATTTAGTTAACATACATTGAATTGGCGGATAATTTTCATAGTCGTAAGTATTGTGCCTATGATGCTTATTTTTCTCTTTACACCTGTTTCCTTGAATGATGTACTATCCGTGGGTGTAATCCCTTTCGTACTTTCTTTTATAGCAACTATGGTAAGAATATTTCTTCAAGCAATTAGGTTTTATTATTTCGTTAGAAAGTTCATAGGGAAAAACGTCAGTTCGTTTTGGAAGATTATTTACGCCCGATTAGCAGGAGAATTTGTTACCCAAACTACTCCATCATATATAGGAGGTGAACTTGTAAGAATTGCTTTCTTAACCAAAAGTGGCGTTCCAGCAGGACGGGCAGCATGGGTCACTACGATGGAAATTATTGCTGATGTATTTGTGGGTACGATTTTAGCTTTCATCGCTGGATTCATTGCTATATTCAATGGATCATTCCTGATCGGTTTAATTGTTATATTAATAGCTGCTCCTACATTTGGATTTTGGTTTTTTATTTTGATCTATTCAGCAAAAAAAAATATTCGATTGCCTGCTTTCTCTTTAAAATTGGCTAGAAAGTTTGTTTCAGATCAAAAAGCACAACGTGGTATTAACTCTGTTAATAAAGCCCTAGATGATTTATGTATAATGAGTAGAGAAAATTTTGGCTCCTTTAAATCTGTAAAAATATTTTCAGTAGGAATTGCAATTACTTTAGTGGCATTTGTTTTCCATGGGATTTCATTTTTAGTCCTGACTCATTCGGTTGACACTTACATAGGCTTATTTATATCATTTATGGCCACATCCTCTTCCACAATTTTAGGAACTTTGCCTATTACGATAGGGGGTTCTGGATTAGCGGAATGGGGATTATGGGGATATATAAACCATTTAAATGATTTTTCTCAAATTGGAAACATAATACATGATAATGATCAGTTAAACGTCATAATAGCTTGGAGAATCGCTTCTTACTATATTCCTCTAGTAATAATGTGGACAGCATTAATGAGGTTGACTCTTCGAACAAATTATTCGACTTCTACTTCTTCTCCGCCCTTGAGTTGATTCAGATGAGATGATATATAAAATCATATATTTTAAATCATTTGCATACATTTTCAATACGTGAAAGTATTGCAGAATCTATTAGAAAATAAGATTGTTTTAATCACAGGCGCATCAAGTGGGATTGGTAGATGCATTGTAAATGATTTTTCACGATTCCAACTAAAATCCTTGATTTTAGTTGCAAGAAATCAATCCAAATTAGATGAGACTGCTTCCAGCATTAAACAGGACATTGAAGTACTTCCTGTCTCTTGCGATGTATCAAACAAAGAAGAGGTTAAACGTCTCGGGAAAGAGATTCACGATCGATATGGATACATTGATATATTGATAAACAATGCAGGAGTTGGTACATTTGGCCGAGTCGAAACTATATCTATTGAAGAAATAGAACGTGTAAGTTTCACTAACTACTTTGGCATGATCTATTTTACAAAAATTTTCCTAAATTCTATGATTGAAAGAAATACTGGTCATATTATTAATATTGCATCTCTAGCAGCTAGTTTTGGAATTCCTGGGATGGCTGCTTATTGCGGTTCCAAATTTGCAATGTTAGGCTTCTCGGAATCGCTAAGCCATGAGTTGAAAAGAACAGGTATAAAAGTTTCTGTAATTAGTCCAATAGGTGTAAAGACAAATTTTTTTAATAACGAATATTTTGATCATAAATATCCCATGAAATATATGTTAGATCCTGAGAAGGTTTCTAAAGCTGTTTTAAGATCAATTATATCCGGTTCCTTTCATACTCATGTGCCTGCTATAGCTGGATTATCTATCCCTTTTAAATATTGTTTTCCTGCAATAACAGATCTAATAATCGATCGTCAATTTCGTAAAATTTAATCTTGAATTTTTTTCCTAAACATCTTCTTCTTCGTCATCTTTGTTAGTTGGACTATAATCTGATTCTACGTCCATCATCTGTGCACTTTCTAAATCAAATTTAAATATTTCTTCCATATCTATTTGATACCGTGTTTTCAATAATTCTGACAATTGATTGCTTAGTTTAGCGTTGGATATCTTTATTTTGTACTCATATACAAATCCCTTCATCAGATCTGAAGCTTTTATCTTATCTGTTATTTCTATTTCCTCTATTATTGTTCTGCCGTCTGGCAAAGATTCGTACAATTGTATATCTGCTTTTTTGTTTTGTTCATTAATGTCTAGAAAATAACCTGTTCTGTTAATTGTTTCTAGCGGTTTAAAAATTGCATTCTTTAGTTCGTTTTCTGCCCATTCGGGAAGCCCATTTTCATCTGATTTTGCCTTTGCCACTTTTTTTGTCATTTCTTGCCTTTATGTACTCTAGTACTTTTTATTAAAAACTTTTTCAATTTTTATTTTGTTTCAGAAAATATTATTTAATGGATCTTATTTATTTACAGTCTTGAACACCATTGTTTATAGTGATTCTTTACTTGATATGATCAATAATTTGTCAGCTCGTTTGATACTTGTTGACACTCGACCTTTTGATGAATATGCTCAAGGTCATTTACCTGGTGCTGTAAATATCGATTTGATGCAATTTCATTGGTTAGATACTTCTAAAGATGGGATTTTCCAATTTAACAAACAGATGAAACTATTGCTAAATTATCTGGGTATCGATTCATCAAACGTAGTGGTCTTTTATGACAATATTTCAGGACCAACCGCATCTAGAGGGGTCTGGCTTTTAAATTATTTTTCGCTTCAGAATGTGTTTATATTAGATGGGGGGTTCAAAGATTGGATAAGATGTAAATATCCTGTTGAAACAGCTACACATCCATTTAAACACAATAAATGCAATTTCAGGATAAATAGAAGTGTTTTGGCTGACATTCAATATGTAAAAAATAGCATAAACAGTGACAAAGATGTGGTGATTATAGACTGTAGGTCAGAAGGTGAATATAACGGGACTATTGCTCGCGCATTTCACAGAGGACACATACCGAATTCCAAAAATATAGATTGGATTCACAATCTAGGAAATGAAAAATTTTTAGATTTAGACAAACTGAACGACTTTTACTCTTTCATGCCCAAGAAAACCGAGATAATAACGTACTGTCAGGGAGGTTATCGAGCTTCAAATACTTATTTGGTTCTAAAACAACTCGGTTATGAAAATGTGAAAATGTATTTGGGTTCTTGGGGAGAGTGGGGTAATGACCCCAACTTACCTGTGGAAAATAACGGATGTGGAAGTTAAGAGATATAGCAAAATATGGTTTACGAATGCATATTATCTCTTGTTTATCGGAAGGTTATTCAGCTTTTGAAATTCTCTGTCAAGTTCAGTCGAATTTTGATTACCGTATGTTATTAATATTCTATCATCATCATTTAATACATAGTTCATGATATCATTGGTCTCATTACCATTAACATATGATCTTAACTTGTATTCGTCATTATCGCAATATCGCTGATTATTATCTGTAACAAAACACCCATTCGATACATCCATTCTAATGCTCTTTAAAAATTCTCCTATTGGTACATTAGAAGAGTGCTTATGAAGAGTTGTTCCATCTAATGTACCATTATAACTCTCAACGTGAATATAATTGGACCTGACCATATATTTCTGCTGTGCTAAATCAACATCTGTACCATTTAAACTAATTAATAGTGCAGCATGTTCATGGGCTGATCCTAAGTCACCATATCTTGCGGCCACATTGTCGCCTGGAAATAATATTGCCAATACAATGGCAAGACCAATTATTCCTGCAATAGCTGGAACTATTATTTTCAAGTACTGTTTTCTTTTCTTTCTGCCTCTCGCAAAATAACTTCCGTTATTATTGAAATCTTTGTTAGTTGTACTGTTTTTATCAGCATCAGAATCAATATTTTTTTTCTTCTTGCTCATTCTAATGTATATTCAGATAATATGTTCTCTAATTTAAAATTAATATTGCAATATCAAGTCTTATTTGTCATTTCATTGATAATATTTTTTAGTTTTAGAGAGAAGGGATGATTTGGATTATTTATAACAGTTAAAAACTCCCTGGGACTAAATTGTATATCACAGTAGCAAGGTAGAGGAGAAAGTGAATTTGCTCCCGTAGCCACATGCAATTCTTCCAAAACTTTTTTATGATCCTGATTTTCCTCGATATTTGAATCAATTGCGATACTTGGGATGCAGTATCCCGATACCCTGTTAAGCAAAATATACGAGATTGCACCAAATTTAACAAATGTAGTGTAAATCTCAAACAATAATTTTTTGGTACCTTCTATATCTAGGTCATCCATTTTCATGGTCAGAATTAACTTATCGGCTATTGATAATGCATTAATAGACCAATGTCTTATTCCAGGGCTGGTATCTATAATAATGTAATCCGCGTCAAGCTTGGTGATTATCTGTTCTCGGAGGAAAACTAATTTTCTGAACTGCTTTTTCCAATAATCTGTTCCGTTACCCATTTCGAATTTAAATATAGCATCTCTGCTGGGATTTGAAAATCCGATATAAAGTCTTCCTTTGGTATTGATTTGTTCCTGTTCTATTGGAAAAAGCAATCTAGTCATGTCAATTATGGATTCATATATATCAGCATTATTCTCTAAAAAGTCGTTTATCCATTTTTTTGGGTTTATTTTAAAATAATTATGCAAACTAGGTGCATATACATCTAGGTCAAGTATAGCGACCTTTTTACCCATTTGAACAAGTAATGCGGCCGCATTAGCAGCGATTGTTGTCTTGCCAGTACCTCCCTTATAGGAGTGTATTGCTATACAGTGAGTCATACTTAGTTTGCCTATTATTCTACTTCAAAGTTTAATATTAAATCTTTTGAATTTTTATTGCTAGGAATCCAGTTATCAACAGGTAGAATACTAAAATTCTATGTACATTTATTATCATTTCTTATGTACAGAGCACAATTTTTTGATTGCCATTCTTAATGGTTAGTTGATCAAATAGAAATAATGAGCTCTTTTTCTCATGAAATATAAAGATAAGTACTACCATCATTAGATCATTAGTTAACAAATTAATCATAAATTTTAATAGTCAAATATTTATTTTATAAAGTCTTACCTCTCTTAACTGGATTGATATTGATGGTTAGAAAGGGTATATTACAAGAGATTTTTAGTAAAGCACTATATGCAGATAATCCATCGGCTTATATTGTGACATATAGGGATCATGAAAATTATAAGCGGATTGCCTTGGATGAATTTATCCTCCTTTCTGAAAATTTTCAACTTATTCCTGCATCACGAATAATTAGCGTTGAATTACACGGACAAATCCTTTATGAAAAAAATTAAAATAATGCTGCGCTGAAACACCAATAATAATAATCATGGAAAAAAATGTTACTGAATTTAGTAGCCTCTGTAATAAATTAGTTGGGTTAGATCGTAGAATACGATTTGTAGGAGTTGCTGATAAACACGGTTTAATACTTACCACAGCGCAGCGAGCAGATATAATCCCGCTTTTAAATGATGAAGAGACTGAGCAATATGCTATTACTGCTTCTACTAGACAATATACCAGATTAAGGTGGCAAGACATTCTTGGAAAACTAAATTATACTTGTTCTTTATATGAAAAAATACTAAGGATTACGATCCCAATAACAAATCAAAAAAATAGATTAGAATACTTATTGATCTTCACCTTAGATCCAGACACCGGTGATTTTGATTATCTAATTATGGAGAAGGTCATCCCTTTGATTACAAACTTTTTTTCAGGCACCTCCGACAATTCTCCATAAATTTTAATTTTCAGGCACGATCAACAAAATCGGTACTTATAATTAATATAAATTTAGTATCGTATATTTGGATATAATTATATATCTTAATCAACTAATGACTGGCATGTTAATTTAAACCAATTAACATGTCAAAAGTCAAATCTCCAAAAATTGTTGACATTCATTTGCACTTTGTGCATGAACGTTTTTAAAATAAATCATATAAATCTGATTGTTGACGATTATAGGTAATACTTCAATCGGTTATGAAGGAGATGTAAAGGTCATGGGGATTATTAACCTCAGTCCTGAATCTTTTTATAAAAATTCGATAAAACAAAGTGAAAATGAAATTCAAGATACGTTAGCCGAAATGGAAGATTGTGGAGTTGATATAATAGATATAGGTGGCATGTCTACTGCTCCATACCTTAGAACACTGATCCCAGTTGATCTGGAGGTGGATCGGTTGTATAAAGCTGTGTCTGCAATTAGACAGATTAGCCATATCCCAATTTCAATAGATACAACTCGATCCGACGTAGTCAAGTCTCTATTGAAATTGGATATAAATGCTATTAATGATGTTACTGGATTGAAATACGACAAGAAAATGTCACATCTCGCCTATGAAAATGATCTACCTATTATTATAGGAGCTTACGTATCTAATAATGAAAAATTATCTCACAGTGGTGATATATATGATACTCTATCTCTATTACAAGATAGCGTTAGTATTGCACATGATTCTAAGATTGATATTGATAAATTAATTATTGATCCTTCTATTGGTTTTTTTAGACAATCGGGAAATAATCCCTTTTATTCAACAATTGAAGGTATGGATTGGTATATCCGTGACTTGGAAGTTCTTACGAATATAGGTGTATTCAAATCCCTGCAGATCCCAATTTGTGTTTCAATTTCACGAAAATCATTTATTCAACCTTTGTTTGGACTCAACGTTGAAGATAGATTGATTCCATCAATAGTAGCCGAGATATATTGTGCAATTCATGGAGCTTCACTGATAAGAACTCATAATGTCAAAGAAACCAAACAAGCACTGGATATGATTGAATTATTGAATAAATAAAATGAATTAATTGTAACAATTATAACTATAAAGTTACGAAGGATTATAGATTTGATTTGAGAAAATCTTATGAAAATAGTCATATTACTCCAGGAATGATGCTATCTGTAATTGAGGAATTTGATGCAGGCAAAAATACCTATGTTGATGAAGGTGATGTTCGGTCTTCAGTCATTGGAGGTTCTACTATTGACTTTTCTGATCGTACACTAAATGTCAAACAGAAAAATCCTCCAATGATACCTAAAATTGGTGATATTGTCGTTGGATATATTGACATGCTATTTGGAAATATGATATCCGTAAGGATCCTTTATATTAATGAGAAGTTTTCAAAATCTGGATTTTCAGCAATAGCATCAACGCGTATGTTTTACTCTGGGGGGAATTATAATTCAAATTGGCGTGAGAGAAGCTTTAAGGGCAAATATATTTTCAAAGTAGGCGATATAATTAGAGGAAAAGTATATAGCTTATTGAATTCTTCTATACATCTGACTTTAGATGACAAGGACTTAGGGATAGTATATACAATCTGCTTTTCGTGTGGAAATGAGTTTACTAAAGTTCCTGGAGGCTTAAAATGCAATTCATGTGGTAACTTTGAGGATAGAAAAGTTTCGATTGATTATGGTAAAGAATCCTTTACATCATTATACGATAAGCAATTTCTCAACCTATGAGTTCTTTCAGAGTAGGTTTTCAAGGGGAATCTGGGTCATACAGTGAAACCTCTGCTAGTACTAAATTTCCTGATCCAAATTGTTCATTTGTTCCTTTTAAATCATTTCGTGAATTATTTGATGCTGTTGAAAATTCTACAGTCGATTTAGCTGTTGTACCGGTTGAAAATTCTACGGAAGGTAGTGTAAATGAAACTTATGACCTATTAGTAGAAAAACCTCTGTTCGTTATTGGAGAAATTTATCAAAAAATACACCATTGTTTAATTATTAATAAGAATTCAAGTCCTGAGAATATATCAGTTGTTTATTCTCATCCACAAGCTCTGGCTCAATGTAGAAGATATATTCAGTCAAGATCCTTAGAATCTATTCCTATGTATGATACTGCAGGTTCAGTTAAATTTATTAAAGAAACTATGAAGGTTAACGCGGCTGCAATAGCTAGTAAACGTGCAGCCCTAATATATGATATGAGTATTATGGAAGAGAATATAGAGGACAATTGTAATAATTTTACTAGATTTTTCATCGTCTCTAAAAGGTATGAAAATGGACCTAATCATGACAAGATATCTATTATATTTTCCATATCTCATACTCCTGGGTCATTGTATTCAATACTCAAAGAATTTGCCCTGAGAAAAATAAATCTAACTAAAATTGAATCTAGACCCACTAAAAATATCCCTTGGGAATATTACTTTTTTGTGGATCTAGAGGGCAATACTAATGAAAAAAGGATTTCTGATTCACTATCTTCTATAGGGAACATTGTCAAATCCTTCAAGTTACTAGGATCGTACAAAAAGGCAGAAATAAATTAGTCATGATTGCATTCTGGTTCTAATTCCTAGACCTAGAACTACAATTCCCGTTATAATTAGCATCATTTGACCGCTGAAAGCGATCGGACTCGCCTTTGAAAAGGCTCCTAAGTCCAACTCCGCTATTTCATTTCCATTGTTGACAACTTGAATCTTGTATTTGCCATTGACCTCTGATGTAATAGTTTCGTTAAAAAATCCCTCCACATTGGTCTTGTTTAGTATCAAATTATTATTCGGATCTTCTACCAAGATAGTTGATCTAGATCCATTCATATAGATATTTGCAATGTTGCCCGTATTCATATCGGGTGTAAAAATTTCTGACTGGTTTGGATTAATCTTTTGAGTTATCTCAACGAATCTCGGAATGTTGGAATCAATAATAGAAGCAACTCCAATTCCAATGAAAGCAAAACCTGCAATAAAGAATATTAAAAGAGATAGCCTTCTTGAGATAGTAACCATAAATTGGCTTATCTATTCAATTGATTTAATATAATCTTTACAATAATATTAAATAATTTATTGAATATAAGGGTTAAATTATAACCAGTGTTGAATTTTAAAGAATTCCTCAACAGGCTCTTTCTTCAATAACTTAATTAATGCTATTGCTTGTGGTACAGAAAGTACTGGTTTGGAAAAAAAATTGTCAGTCCCCAGTCTCGGGCATGCTACCTGCACGAATGCATCAATTCCTCTAAAATTTTCTAATTTCTCATTAGAAATCTCGGACAAGGCAAGTAATTGAATATTCATCCCCAATTTATTTAATTCTTTCTTAAATTCTAAAGCTTTGATTTTTGCAAATTGTCCTTCTTTTAGACCAATTATTATTCCAATGGTTCTTGCATCAAGTGCTTTGTATATAGCCAAGATTGCTCTTTTTTTAATAACTTCTGCTTCTTCATTTATCTGTGTAAATTCTTCAAAATAAGGATCAAGCATAAATGTAGGTTTTTCAGTAGAAAGAGCGATACCTATTGAATGAAATCTACTTTGACCAAGAAATATAAATGCCTCAATGTTATCTTTGATTTTATGCACAGGATGAAACTCACAACCAAATACCTGTGCATCATTTAATTGTCCTCTACCCTTTCCTAATTCTACTTTATATCCGTTCTCCTCAAAAATTCTCTTTACGACGTTAATTTGATGTAGGTGTTGACTATCTGTAACCAAAGATATCGTCTTGTATCGTCCTTTTAATTCACTGGCGCATTTTGTTGCAATGGTGTCAAAGCATATTGTGTCAAAAGCATTTATCATGAACACCTTCTCACCAAAATTTTCTAAACTTATTGTATGTCCTATATTGAATAGTATATCAGCTCCCAACAAATCTGCGGCCTGAGTATTTAAATCACAAGATCCCCAACTCCTTTCCCCTATGATATAGGACGTTATATTAAATTCCCTTTCAATATTCTCGGAAACTTTTTGAATTTTTGGTAACAATGGTTCCGGACCATTTAGAGCTACCGAAAGAGGTCGTTTTGATCTAATAATATCAAAAATACTATTTTCATCTATCTGAATCATATTAAGTATCTATCTGAATCATATTAATTTTATTTCATTAATATTTTTATGTATCGTCATAAGAAACAAATGTGTATCTTTTGTCCCTATTTATTAGAGTTAACCATTCCCATTTGAACATTCTATAATCACAATTACTTATTTCTCTATTATTATATGATAATATTTTGAATTATTACATGATGGATGATCATATCCTTATCCTTATCCATTGAAACTCAATCCGTTTTTAGATTTCTATTGCAATCCTTTGTATTTGGAGTGACCATGATTACTATAACAATTGAAAACATGTTACTATGTTTAAGTATTACATAGTTATTGGCACTTGAGAGTCTATTCTTTAATCGGTTGATAAATTAGACAAGGATTGAAGATGAATATCGATAGAAATGATCTGACCCGTATAAATTATTATATTTAAAAGCAATTTAAATTATAATATTCTCTTTTGACAATCTGTAGAGCCAAAATATAGTCATACTATTACCTCGGAATATGAATATAATCAATAGTAAGATTATAGTTGTTATATTATTGATTAATTAATTTAGCCAAACTTCAAAGCACCACAACTTTTTTAAGAAATTTATTGGAGGGGAATTGTAAATCCGCGGAATTTATTTATTGACTTTCTAATAGCTTGTTATTTAGCAATACAGTACCCTCATTGCCCTTTTCTATAGCTTCATCAACAAATATGTTGACAGTTTCTATCGAATACAGACTTAAAATCTCTACTAATTTAAAGTTCTTGTTTAATTCATAATTCTTAATTCTTCCTTTAAATTTATTTTCCTTTACGATCTTGTTCTTAACCAACTGAGGCATAATTCTTTGCACAGATCTTAGTGGTGTATCACTCAAATTACTTAATTCCTTGGAAGTGAATTTAAATTGTTGGTTAATTATTAGAAAGTCAATAATTCTGGCAATATTGTTTCTAAAAATTCTTTCAAGTGGTCTATTTTTTAGGAAATCTGCATTAATATCCTCTTCCATATTTCTATATAATTATTATTCTATAAATATATTGCGCCAAATTTGGCGTTATAAATCTAATCTCATCATTACTGCTTTTTTCGAGAAGCCTATTTTTTCATAAAATTTAACTACTTTCTCATCACAATCAAGGATGATTTTGTAACATCCATATTCATTTGAGATTTCTATCAACTTATGAATTAGTTCTTTTCCTACTCCTATTCCTTCAAATCCTTTCCTCGTTGCTACATCTTCAATATGTCCGACTCTACCTCCGTTATGAATAAATTTTTGTTCAATTAATAAGGTAGCTGTACCTATTATTTTATGACTCTTTAAATCCTCTGCAACAACTATTATATAATTTTCATTACCCATTATTTTGTTTATTACCTCTCTCTTTGACTCATCATTTGTATAAATATCACCTACTACAGTTAAATTAGAAAGAGTTTCAAAGAACCCATTTTCAAAATCACTTTCGTTTATTTTTCTTATTATAACTGCCATTGATATAGATTAATTCTGTATTATACAAATTATTCTTTATCTTTATCCATTTATCTACAAATATTGGATATTTGACTTGCCTCTAATCTAAACAAACAAGCCGTGCAAAAAGATAAATCCTGATGAAAAAACACTAAAACGTCGAATCATTAGAAGATACTCTGCTAATTAATAATTATTTAAATCTTATGAAGTATGTTCTCTGATGTTTATTTACATCTCTGTCGAATTTTGTTTTCAATTTATCATATCGGTAACTGTTTTGCAAACACAATTTATTTACTATTAGAATTAGACTGTAGAATGTCTTTACCTCATTCACTCGTATAAAGAAATTACATATTCTTTAGAAATGCTAATTAATATATTTCCTTTACTTAATTATTAGTGTAAAAATAGTATCCATGACATCCGAAGTTGAAATTAACAATCCATACAAGAATAAGATGGCTAGAATAATGGTAGTAGATGACGAAAAAGATATTCTTAGGATTATTAAGAGGGACCTAGAAATTACAAATGAATTTCAAGTTGAAGTGTTTTCGAGTGGACATGATGCGTTGAATTCTTTCAAGAATCATGAATTAGGATATTATGATGTTATTATTACTGATATTCGCATGCCTCGAATGAATGGTTTCGAACTTTATAGACATATTAAAGAAATGCGTCCTGACACCAAAATTGCATTTATAACTGCATTTGAAATAAATAGAGATGAATTTACAAAAGTACTTCCTTCTATTGATGTTAAAGATTTTATAATTAAGCCAATTGATATGAATGATTTAATCTTCAAAATCAAATCTATGTTGGCAACTTAAGAGAAGATTTTGTATCAATTGTATAAATTAAATTGTAAATGCTAAGCATAGTACTATCTAGAAATAATATCTTCTTATTGATTCTTGTAATCAGTGTAGGTATTTCATTATCTATCCTCTCTTATCATTATTCTGGTCTAACAGCTGACCAAATTGGTGAAATTGCTTCTAATGATATTAGGTCAAATGCCATAATCGAAACTGATGGACTTTCTAAGACTTTGTTACATATCATTGATCCTGTTTCTACCAATCTGGAAATCTTATCTAAAATCGTCAATTATAGTAATATAGGAGGAACTAAGATAATTATGGATGCAGTTCAGAATTCAACAAGATCATTGACTGAAGGATACTATTGGATAAATGAAAACGGCCGCATCGTTTCCATAAGTAATGTTAACTCTAGTATTATTGATTCATACAGTGGTATTGATTTAAGTAACAGGGAGTATTTTGTCATTCCTAAAGAAACTCATGCTAGTTACTATAGTAGTGCTATAGAATCAATAGATAAGATCCCTCGACTCTATATATCATTTCCAGTGTTGGAAAGATCAAATGGAGATGTATTTAAGGGTGTAATTGTGGCCTCTATAAAAATACATGAACTAGGACGGTTCCTACAAAGTGAATTGGCTCCACAAGTTGCTGGGAATGTCGGATTGATGGATAAAAATGGTATTATAATTTATGGAAGTAATCCTTCTCTAATAGGTAAATATTACTTGGGGGAAGAATTTCAGTCTCTTGTACCAGAAGAAATTAGAGGACCTTATAATTCTCTCTTAGCAAGATCGCTTCAAGGTTCTGCCGGAGCTGAAGATTTAATACTGTTTGGAGGAAATAAAACTACTCTTACATATCAACCTGTTTTTATAGGTGGAAAGTATTTGTGGACTCTATTTGTTAGTTCTCCTCACCAATTGGCAGCCGAGGTTGGCATATTAATCAATAACCAAAAAAACTTTAGTACATTAATGATATTGATAATTGGAGCTGTAGCCCTTGGTATCGCATTTTTGATTCTTTCTTGGAATAAAAGATTAGAATCAGCCGTAAGCGCTAGAACTATCGAACTAAAGGATGCAAATAATTCCTTAGTTAAATATAACAAGTTGCTGGAATCAGCCAATGAAAAATTAAGTATTCACGATAAGATGCAAAAAGAATTTATCAATATTGCCGCTCATGAGTTGCGAACTCCCATAATGCCAATTCTTGGAGACGCTATATATCTTGAAAAACAATTTGAGGAAGGTAAGAAAGAAGTTAAAGTTGATAGAGAACAAGTCAGCTCCATAATACGGAATGCTAAACGTCTAAGAAGACTAGCATCCGATATCTTAGATATTACTAAAATTGAAAGCCAGTCACTAAAGCTTAACAAAGAGCGATTTAATCTTAATGACATAATATTGTCAACAATAAGTGATATAAAGGCCCAGTTATTGAGTAGTAATCCTGAACAGCTTGAAAATCTAATCATTGGTTACGAACCTAAAGATGTTTTCGTCTTTGCTGATAAGAATAGAATTACCCAGGTTATTTTTAACCTCCTTAGTAACTCTATTAAATTCACTGAAAAAGGCTCTATTGATATCATGGTAAAAATTGAGAATGACTCTACTGGCACTAACTATGTGGTCGTGAGCATCAGCGATACTGGCCAGGGTATAGATAAGGATATTCTTCCTAGACTTTTTACGAAATTTGCTTCTAAGTCATTTGAGGGGACAGGATTGGGGTTGTTTATATCCAAAAGCATTATTCACTCTCATGGGGGAAAAATTTGGGCAGTTAATAACCTTGATTTGGGTGCTACCTTTTACTTTAAAATACCGCAACAATAACCAATTTATCTAATTTTAAACAATAACCTGCTTTAGATCTTTATTTAAATTATAATCAAATAACCGAAGCGATAAACAAACTATTGATTTATGTACATTTTCGTTATTTAATTTTGTTAGTGTTTACTTACTGGTTGTTCTCTTTTTCATGCCTTGCTTTTTCCAATCGTCTATTCCACGCCTTACTTGCGATAAATAACAAAACAATTGTTATCAAAAGTGAAATCTCAAGGATTATGATACTAGTAACTGTGAGTGTGTCAAATATTTGAATTATTACAATACCCATTATGTTGCCAGTAATCAAAGCAATAAAAAAAATTTTCACTACCTCTTTCTTTGTCATTATGTGATAACCTTTTCGTATGATAAAATTAAATATATCTTTATTGAATTGATATATTATATTCCAAAACAGGCTTTACTATTTATGCAAATAGAGCATTGCATTATATATTGCAGAATAACATCTAGATTAAAGTCATCTTAGGGATGATTGTTAAAAACTATCAAATCTGATATTATCAAGTCAAATCCTCCTGTACCAATGTCTCCACCCTGCATATGTAAATTCTTAGTTGTTCATGTATCTGAATTGGCCTCGGCATCTAATTCTGAACCGTAGCAGTTGATTCCGCTGTCATTGAGTCTACAGAAAGCTTCAATAAAACTATGTTGATTTTATATTTATTGTTAATCCAATAACAACTTCCAAACTGCATACTATTTATCTAATTAGTACCTAGTCATCGTTAATGGTATCTGATAAAACTATAGCCTTAGATCTTGATTCAGTTTTAGCCGACGTAATGCAAATTTGGTTGGAAGAATATAATACCATTTTCCACACTACTTTTAAAAAAGAGGATATATCTGATTGGCATATTTATAATATATTACCTATAAGTAAGGAAGAAATTTCCAATTTATTTATAACGGTTTGGAAAAACCGATGGCAAGATATTCCTCCTACTAGTAATGATATTGCTGATGTGACAGACCAATTATTAGATCGAGGATTTAGAATTTCCATTATCACAAAAAGGGAACGGGTTACCATGCCATTTGTATCCTATTGGCTTGATCTTTACGAAATATCCTTCAGTGATATCGTCTTTATATTCGATGATGCATCAAAAAATCATTATCCGTTCTTTCTTTTAGTGGATGATTCTCCAATCAATGTGAAGGAGATTCTATCTCCTAAAAAAATAGTCGTTTTTGATCAACCCTGGAATAGATTGTTAACATCCTATACGAGGATCAAGAAATTGAATCAGTTAATTAATTTATTGTAATTCATATGATTGTCTCTTTATCTGTCTTTCTATCTAACTCAATAAACATTCTATTTATTGTTGAAGTTAGCCCATTATAATTACTCAGAAAATCACAAATTTCATCAAAAACATCCTTATTGGATGTTGGTTTCTCTAAATAATCTAACTCTATTTCCTCTTTTTCTGTTTTCATATATATTGTTAATAGATACTCTTTTGGTCTAGTTTTTTCCTCCTTTTTGTACTGCCTAATTTCGATTTTCCTTACCATTCTTCCTTCAATAATATATTTATGATCTAAAATTACCTTAGTTTTAATTAAGTTTGACGATGATTTCATATTCTGTATATAAGTAAAAGTTCTCTAAGAGAACTATATATCGTTTTTACTATTTATACTCCAAGAATCGTATCCACTCAGGGAACCACAACTGACTTTCCTTTATTTCAATTCCCTTGGCTAAAATTTCAGGAGAATTGTATAATACCGAATCAACTCCTAAATCTAAAGCTATTTCCTTGTTTAAATCATCAATATATGATATTTTGCCGATATATTTTCTACCTAGTAGATCTTTTTGCTGAGTGTATAGTCCAACTTGTCTACCATCGACTGTGGGAACATAACTTACCAATACATGTATTTCATTTACATTGGATTTCCTTAAATAATAAACAGTTTCTATAATTGTTCCTCCAGTCTGTATTGTACCTTGAATTGAAAGAATATTTTTTTTATTGGTAACTGGTTCTATGATAAATTTGAGGGTTTTACCATTGGATAATAATTTGTTCTTACTTACTTGTTCTGAATAATCTATCATGGGGTCTGAATCGTCATACCTGTCCTTTATGATGCCTTCTACCATCTCTATTTTCTTTTTACTATTTCTAAAACCTAAGTTTAATCCCAGAGCCATGGGTCGTGTATAATCCGGCTCAGCGAGAATTAAGTCTGCATCAGCAATTTTGCTCGATAAGAATTGTGCCTGAACCTTTCCAATGTTTTTTCTTATGGAGTAAATGCTCTTACCATTAAAGATACTCGACACGTGTGATTCTCGAATAAACTCAAATGGATCCATTAAAATTCTGTTTTTGTCCAATTGTGTAAGGATTTCCATTCCAGAATTGGAATTAATGCGGATTAACTGCCCGGGATTAATTTCTCTTAACTTTAATGAGGGAAAAAAACTTTCAATGTAATTTTCAGAAGTAACAAGAAAATTCGCTTCACTCTCTTCTTTTCCTAAAAAAAGTGGCTTAAATCCTGTACTATTTCTAAAAACATAAATTTCATTTTCTATATTTATGACATAGTTTCCTCTCAAATGTCTATCCAGAAATTCAGCTGCCTTGGATGGATCTTTTCTTATCATAAGTAATTCTCTAAAAATATGGTGGATTTGATCAAAAGGTTCAAAATTCTTCCTTTTCATTAAAGGGTGGGTTAACAATTTATCTAGATCAATGAAAAATCCATCTAAAGCGAAATTCGTTTTCTCTATTCTTCTTGCCTTTGGTTTCTTTTTTGACAAATGGCCCACTATAGCGTACATGGGATTATTCAGCTGCCTTGTAACTTTTTCATGAATTACATCAAATGCTGGTAATGATCCATATCCATTTACCTCAAATTTTCCTGCACTTATTTTCCAATAAGCCTTACCACGATGCTGGAGTAATTGCATCCCTCGAAAGACTTGGTAAACTGATTTCTCATTGTTCGCTTTATCCATCATCCTGCATGATGCAATAATACCCCCCATTAAATTCCAGAGTTGATTTATCCATTGAATGATAAATGTTTTGATGTTTCAAATTGTTGTGTAATTATTAATTTACATCTTATAAAGTAAATATATATTCTAATTCTTGCAATCTTTCTTCTATTGATAATTGGCTTGTTGGGTAAGGCAAACGTAGGTAAATCGACATTCTTCAATGCCGCCACTGATTCATCCGTACAAGTAGCTAATTTCCCATTTACTACGATTAATCCTAATATTGGAGTAGCATATGTAAGGGTTCACTGTGTTTGTAATGAATTAGGTATTTCAGATAACCCTGTTAATTCCAGATGTATTAGTGGAGTTAGGTATATCCCAGTAAAGTTGATCGATGTAGCTGGATTAGTACGCGGAGCGCACCTTGGTCGTGGATTAGGAAACAAATTCTTAGATGATGCACGTCAGGCTGATGTTCTAATTCATGTAATTGATATATCTGGTTCGACAGATGAGGAAGGCAAACCCGTTAATCCCGGTGAGGGTAATCCTTTTATCGATATCCAATTTGTAGAAGAAGAATTTGATCTTTGGATACGTTCAATTATTTTAAGAGATTGGGATAAGATAATTAGAGAAAGTGAAAATTTAAAACAGAGAGTTGAAACTGTAATATCTAATAGACTTTCCGGTCTATCAATTAATGAACAATTAATCAGGAATTCTGTGGATCAAATTGATTTGACTAAAAAACCAGCAGAATGGACTGATGACGACTTGCTCTTGTTGAGTAAACAGATTCGCGTCAAATCTAAGCCCATTATTATAGCAGCCAACAAAGCTGATCTCCAATCCTCTGATCTCAACCTTGAAAAACTTAAGGGATTCGGAAGACCTTTCATTCCCACAGTATGCGAAGCTGAGTTGGTCTTGAAAAAGGCTTCAAGTAAGAATTTCATTTATTACTTACCCGGGGATTCAAATTTTGAAATTAAACGAGGTGATAAACTCTCGTCGGAACAAATAAGCGCTTTAAATAAGGTATCCCAAGTATTGAAAAAGTTTGGTTCAACGGGAATTCAGCAGATTCTAAATCATGCTTGTTTTCAGATGCTAAAGAAAATAGTGGTTTATCCTGTAGAAGATGAATATAAATTTACAGACAAAAATGGAAATGTTTTGCCAGATGCAAGAATTATTTCTGCTAATTCAACTGCCAAAGATTTAGCATTTCTAATCCATAATGACTTGGGAAAAGGGTTTCTTTATGCTATTGATGTAAGAACAAAACAGCGAATAGGTGCCGAACATATGCTAAAAAATAATGATATAATTAAAATAGTATCCACTACTGGTAGAAAATGAGTATGTTATGTCTGGGTATTGAAAGTACTGCTCACACATTTGGATGTTCTGTGGTGAATTATGACAGGGGTAATTATTCTAATGTTTCTAAAGACGAATTTATACTATCAGAAACTAGAGACGTCTATAAAGCATCAGCAGGTTGGGGCATTCATCCTCGGGACGCATCAAAACATCATGCTCAAGTAGCTACTACCATATTGAGGAAGTGTCTCAAAGATGCTAATATCGATATCAAAAATATTGATCTCATTTCATACTCTGCTGGTCCCGGATTGGGCCCATGTTTACGGGTTGGTGCCGTCGTTTCTCGATCGTTAGCATCATTTTATGGTATTCCTTTAATTCCTGTAAATCATGCAGTTGGTCATATCGAATTGGGAATTAAACTTACCAATTTGAATAGTCCACTCACACTTTTAGTTTCTGGTGGACATACTATGTTACTCGTTTACTATAGAAATAAATGGAGGATCTTCGGTGAAACTCTTGATATTACATTAGGTCAACTTTTTGATCAAGTGGGAAGAAAAATGGGTTTTGCATCTCCATGCGGTAGTAAAATTGAAGAACTGTCTGGTCTCTCAGATGGTAATTCCTTACATTCTCTACCTTATATTATTAAGGGAAATGACGTATCTTTTTCAGGATTACTTAGTTCGGTCAAATCTTTACTTAATGATAGATCAAATCACATTTATGATATCTGCTTCTCGTTACAAGAAACTGCTTTTGCAATCATTGTCGAAGCTGTGGAACGTGCCTTAGCTTTTACTGGAAACAAAGAGTTTCTGATAGTTGGAGGCGTTTCTGCTAACAAAAGATTATCCGAAATGCTTAATTTGGCATGTACAGCCCACGGAGCTGTTTTTAATTCTTGTCCTCTAAGATATTGCGGGGATAATGGTGCACAAATAGCTTGGACTGGGTCACAGATCTATTCAAGTGAGCAACCACATATTGTAGAACCGGAAAATGCTTCTGTAAATCAATCTTGGAGACTAGATAGTGTGTATATTCCATGGAGGTAATTTATGATTATTGATTATTTTTTGTCTGTTGATTTATTTGTAATGTGATTTCTTTAACCCAATGTCTTGGGTTTAGAACTCCAAACTTGTATATCTGATTACTTTTGCCTAACTCTATAACCAGTTTCTTAATAATTTTTCCTTCAGATCTTGCTTGGAAAATATCTTTAAATTCTATTTCTATTTTTTCATCTAGCAATTCTTTTGATAATGTAGCTATTCGACCTTTGGTTTTCTCAAAAATCAGTTTTTTATTTGTCAAAGTAAGAATTCCACTCTTTAACGTATCTTCAGAACAGTCTTCGAATAAGATTCCTTTTTCTTTATTTGGAGGTTGTGGAGTATTGTCCATAATTTTTAAAGTAATGACACATTACTAAAATTATCTATTGATTAGAGAAGGGACTTTATTAAAGAAAGGTGCAGAATCAGAATTATATTTAATTAATTGGTATGGAGGACATGCTGTTTCAAAAGTCAGAATTCGTAAGGATTACCGCCATCCATCTATTGATGTTCCATTAAGGAAACAACGAACTATACATGAAGCTAATATTCTATCCCAAGTAAAATTGCTTGGAATAAAAGCTCCTTTCGTTTACTTCCTTGACATATCAAACTTCGAAATTATCATGGAATACATTCAAGGAAAAACCATTAAAGATGTTTTTTCTCCTAAACTTTGTACTAATGTTGGTAAAATAATAGGAACTCTACATTCAAATAATATAATTCATGGGGACATTACAACTTCAAATTTTATAGTATCACATGATGGCGTAATCAGTTTAATAGATTTTGGATTATCTTTCATTTCTGAACGGTACGAAGATAAAGCGGCAGATATTAGATTATTTAAGGAAGTATTGAATAGTATAAACATTGAGGACTTTGTGGAATCTTTTGAGAATTTTTGTAACGGATATAACCAAACCTATACTACAGTATCATCAATAATATTTAAAACAGTGAACGATATTGAAAAAAGGGGCCGATATTCGAGGTCTGCACTATAAACTAAATAATTTTATTTGCTTTACCTTTTTATTGTATGACTTTTTTTACACAATCCTTTTTCCTTGTGTTGAACAAAATGGTCTTGACAAAAATCAGTTTCACATTCATAGCAGTGCCATCCGCACAATATATAACAAACATTACACTTGGAAATAGGTTTGTTATAGTCAAATTCTTTAGTTTGCTTATCTGTTCTTGCTTTTTGCAGTCTTTTTTGTTGCTGTCTCATAAATTTATCCTCTGTAATAGCGTAAAACATCTGAATGATGTTTGAAATGCGTTCTCCAACTAAATGGATCTTTCAACCTATTTCATAAAATCAGAATATTATTTAAGCTTTTCAAACAATATTTACTTGTAATTCACTTAAACGATTTTTTTGAAGTTGAGCATGATTCATTCGAATAATGCGGGAGGTGGGATTCGAACCCACGAATCCCTAAGGAACAGGGTTATAGGAAACCTCCAAGCTCTTTCTAAGCCTCGCACTTTTATGACCTGCGCCGTTGACCGGGCTTGGCAACCCCCGCATACTTAATGTATGTCTAAAGCCAAATTTATCTATTGTCACTGCAACTTACAAAATGAAACCTTTCTTATATGGGAGGATTATGACGTAAACCTTCTAGGAAATGTATGGTTGGATTAACCTTATCAAATAATAATAAGATATAATTAAATAATTATCCACGTAGGAAGATAATTGTTGTCTAAAAAAAAGCTATTTGGAACAAATGGCATAAGGGGAGTCTTTGGTCAAGACTTGTCAATTGAGTTTCTGATCGATATAGCATTTTCAATCGGATATTATTTCAAAAAAGGACCAATAGTTTTAGGTTATGATGGTCGTTCTTCTAGTTTATCTATTTCAAAAGTTGTATCCGCAGTATTAACGTCCATGGGTATAGATGTTTACCAAATGGGCTTAACACCAACACCTTGCCTTCAGTATACGGTAAAGAATTTAGAAATGTCTGGTGGAATTATGATTACGGCCTCACACAATCCTAAAGAGTATAATGGATTGAAACCAGTTTCTAATATCGGGTTTGAATTATCGAGGGAAGAGGAGATCAAAATAGAGTCAATCTATCATGAAAAGCCATTTTTAGAGAAAAAATACGATAATATTGGCAATATATATGATTTGAATGTTTTGGACCAATATATTGATAAAGTGTTAACCTTTATTAATATACCAATCGTTGAAAAATCCAAAATAAGGATTGTTATGGATTGTGGTAACGGTGTACAATCAATTGTTGCGCCTTTATTAGCACGAAAGTTGGGTTGCGAAGTCCTCGTCATGAATGGTCAAATAGATCCCAATTTTTCAGCGAGGGGATCTGAGCCTAAAATGGATAATTTGTATAGTCTTTCGAGAATGGTCAGTGAGAATGGATATGACCTAGGCGTAGCCTATGATGGCGATGGTGATAGAAGTATCTTCTGTGACGAAAGAGGTACAATCCATTGGGGAGATAAAACCGGATCGCTTTTATCATACCATTTAATAAAGAATAAAAATCTAAATACAGAAATTGTATGTCCTATTAATTCTTCATTAGTGATTTCAAGGATTGGAGATCTGGTTAATAGAAAAGTACATTTTACAAAAGTCGGAAGTGTTGAAGTCACTTATGGTATGAAAGATACTAACTCTCTAATTGGTTTTGAGGAGAATGGAGGTTTCTTTTATGGTCCTCTTAATTTAGTTCGTGATGGGGCAATAACCACTGCCTTAATCCTAGAGATGCTAAGCTATTACAAACAAGAGAATTTAATTAATTCAAGTCATAACCCTAACAGTAGGCCTCTAAATGAAACACCCGCACTTTCTAACATTTACTCTTTATTAGGGGAAACCTTTCAATACAAATCTAGCATAAACCTATCTAGCAAGGACGATATTAAACGAGTGTTAGAGGTTTGTTCCGAACACGGGTCAGTATTTAGGGTTGAGAAAGTCGATGGTGTAAAAATATGGTTCGATTCTGAGTCTTGGATAATGTTCAGACCCAGTGGTACAGAGCCCCTAGTTCGAATCTATTCTGAATCAAATGACAAAAGTTTACTGGATTCAAAAGTAAAGGAGTATCTGAGCTTAATAAAAAAACTTTTGAATACTGAAATTAATATATAATAACATTTTTAATACTCTTTTTTATCATAAATCAGAGTGGAAATGATCCCAATGGGTGATTATGAATTATGAGTAAACCATATTATGTAAAGTTCGAAATACCAAAAGATCTCGTCAATGCTATATATGAGGCAGTAAGGCTAGCAAAACAAAGTGGAAAAGTCAGAAAAGGGACAAACGAAACGACAAAAGCAATAGAAAGAGGAATCAGCAGACTCGTTGTCATTGCAGAGGATGTTGAACCTCCAGAAGTAGTAGCACATTTACCGATTTTATGTGACGAACGTTCTTCAAAATATGTTTTTGTACCTAGTAAAAAAGAGTTGGGTAGTGCATTAGGAATAGATGTGGGGTCTGCAGCTGCAACAATAATAGACGCCGGCGAATCTCAACAAATTCTCGATCAAATTACAAATACAATTGACAATTTAAAAAGCAAGTCTTAGTAATGCAGGTGTATTCAATTAAATGAGTAAGACTGAAGAGAAAGTTATTCCCGCTGAGGTCATACAAATTGTAGGTAGGACAGGAATAGCTGGAGAAGTAATACAAGTACGTGTAAGAATATCTGAAGGAAAAGACAAAGGAAGAATTTTGACTCGAAACGTTAAAGGTCCAGTTAGAATGAATGATATTTTAATGCTGAGAGAGACCGAGCGAGAAGCAAGAAAGATAAAGTAATACTTAAAATAGGGTTAATTGTAGGTGGTTAAAGAATGAGTAAGAATATTGCTTCTTTGAGAAATTGTTTTTTTTGCGGTAAACGTGTCGATACTGGAAAAGGAATTATGCTCGTAAAAAATGATGGATCAATCCAGTGGACGTGTTCTTCAAAGTGTAAAAAAAATCTACGCGGTTTAAAACGTGATCCACGATTATTTAAATGGACTGATAAGTATATCAAAGGTGGAATTAGGAAGCAAAAGTAAAATGGGTGTAGAACAAACACTGATACTTGTTAAACCTGATGCATTTAAGCGAAAATTAACTGGAAAAATACTCCAAAGATTTGAGGAAAAAGGCTTTAACATAGTGCAATTAAAAACATACGATTTTACCTCTGAAAAAGCACAGGACTTTTATTCTATTCATAAAAGCAAGCCATTTTTTAATGAACTTGTATCGTTTATATGTTCAGGTACAGTTGTCGCTTGTATATTGGAGGGAAACAATGCCATTAGTACCGTTAGAATAATGATTGGTTTGACTAAATCCTTTGATGCATCTCCAGGAACGATTAGGGGGGATTATGGTCTTGGAATTACTGATAATATAATTCATGCATCCGATTCGCATGAAAGCTTCATAAAAGAGTCAACAGTAGTATTTTCTTAAGTGCATCTACGTCAGCCTGTAGTGGTAGTATTAGGTCATGTAGACTCGGGCAAAACATCATTACTAGATAAAATACGCGGCACATTTGTTCAATCTCGAGAAGCTGGCGGTATCACTCAGCATATAGGAGCAAGTTTTTTTCCGATAGAAATAATCCAAAAGTTAACTGGACCATTGTTTAAGAAACTGAACTCGCATGATAATCTGATTCCTGGATTATTAGTGATTGATACCCCAGGACATGAGGTATTTGCAAACCTGCGAATGCGTGGAGGATCTGCTGCAGATATTGCAGTTGTCGTTGTAGATGTAAATAAGGGGTTCGAGCCCCAAACGATAGAAAGTATAAACATTCTTAAAAATAGAAAAGTTCCTTTTGTAGTGGCAATAAACAAGGTAGATCGCATTACCGGATGGAAAAAAGGAACCACAAATTTTATCACTGAAGAAATCAAAGTTCAACCAAAAGAAGTTCAATTAGATCTTGATAATAAAATGTATAGTGTGTTAGGCTCTCTATCTCAGTTAGGCTTTAGTTCTGAAGCCTTTTGGCGAGTTAAGGACTTCACTAAGGAGGTTGCCTTGGTACCTGTTAGTGCATCAAGCGGGGTTGGCATACCCGAGTTATTGACAGTATTGGTAGGTTTGAGTCAACAATTTATGGTAAAAAAATTGGAAAGACATGAGGGATCCGCTAAGGGAATAATTCTGGAAGTAAATGAAGAAGTGGGACTAGGACCTTCTGCTAATGTGATATTGTTAGACGGTATTCTAAAACAAGGTGATTCGATAGTAGTTGCAAAACGTGATTCAGTAGTTGTAACAAGGGTAAAATCATTACTTTTGCCAAAACCGCTTGATGAGATGCGAGATCCACGTGATAAATTCCGTCATGTGAAAATCGTGATTTCAGCGGCAGGGTTAAAAATTACATCACCTGAACTAGAGGGTGTAATAGCTGGGAGTCCTTTATATGGACTTTCTGCTCACGACGATGAGACTAGAATAAAAAGTTTGGTTGAGTCAGAAGTCAAATCTGCGATTATAAATACAGATTCAAATGGTATCATTCTTAGATGCGATACTATTGGTTCAATTGAAGCCATTTCAGAAATGTTAAGAAAAGAAAATATTCCTATAAGGTCTGCAGACATAGGCCAAATTAGTAGAAAAGATATAATGACTGCGTCAGCAGTTAAGGAAAAAGATAGGTACTTGGGAGTAATTTTGGGTTTTAACGTGAAGGTGTTAGAAGACGCAGAGAGAGAAGCAAATGAAAGAGAAGTCAAAATTTTTAATGAGAAAGTTATTTACAATCTGGTACGAAGCTATACAGATTGGGTATCATACCAGAAAAATCATGAGGATTCGATTTTATTTAATGAACTATCACCGATCTGTAAATTTGAGTTTATGAAAGGATATGTCTTTAGAAGAAGCGATCCTGCTGTGTTTGGAGCAGAAATTAGTATTGGTAGAATGAAGCAAAAAATGTCTATTATGAATCCAGAAGGTAAAAAAGTGGGAGTAATTCATCAAATTCAGGATAAAGGTAAATCCATCGAAGATGCAACTCGCGGAATGCAGGTCGCTGTCTCAGTAAATGGTCCTCAGATCGGACGACAAATCAACGAAGGAGATGTATTTTATACATATCTGGATAGTCGGCAAGCTAAACTACTACTCAATCGATTCAATCACAGACTAGACGAAGAAGAAAAAAAGATCTTGGATTTGATCGTTAATATACGTAGAAGAACGGATCCTGCATTTGGATACTTGTAAAATTCCATTTTAGATCTGCTCTGGTATTTATATAGTGTCAATCTTGTAATTAATGTAAAATAAATGAATGACTTCAATATCATTGGAAAAATCTATTTTGCTCCTAATACCTCTGATACTGAATTAATTGAAAGGGCCAAATTAAAATTGAAGGACAATGGAATTCCTGAAGAAGCTATTGAAATTAATTATAATGTTCAAGAACTAAATGAAGGGGACTTATACATAAGTTATGATCCACCCGATTTGGTATTGAGAAGAGTCTATGCTAAGACTCCAAGCGGTTTCATTAAAATGAAAAGTTTAAAATCTATCAAACTTTAGATATTATTAATTCGATATATCTTTACTTTTAACCTAGTGCTTTGACCAATTCCTCAAAGTCTTTGTCAACTTTGATTCTTGTGTTTGTATTTCGCGATAAATTTCTTAATGTGATCTCACCATCGTTTTCTATGTCTTCTTTTTTAAGGATAATGATATTTTTACTCCTTTTGTTTTCAGCTTCACTGATTTGTTTTGAAAATGATCTCTTTAGTAAGTCATATTCTATAGGTATATTTTTTCTTCTTAAGACTGATGCCAAATGCTCTGCATACCCAAATATTTCATAGGAGTTGTAAACTAAAAAATTAATACCTTCGTCCTCATCTATCATGTGCTCTCTTATCAAATTTTGGTGTTTCATAGCCATGATGATACGTTCAACTCCTCCGGCCGCCCCTGTGGCACCCACATCTCTTCTTCCAAAAATTTCTGTGAGATTATTGTACCTTCCTCCACCAACTAGGGCGCCAATATTGTTACTTGTATCAATAGCTTCAAAAACTATTCCGGAGTAATAGTCCAATCCTCTTACAATTCCAAGATTGATTCTTATGTTAATTATTCCTTTATTATATAACGAATTAGTAATTCTTTCTATTTCATCCCATGATTGTAAGCCAAGAGGTCTTATGATCTTGTCAATTTGATCAAAAGAACCTATGTTGTCTGCAAATTCCATTATCTTTACCAAGATGTCATTACCAATCTTGTCTTCATACTCCTTCAAAACTTTTGTTTTTCCTTTCTTTGGTATCTTGTCTATCGCTCTAAAGATGTCAATAAGTCTATCATTATTTGTAACCTTGAGAATATTCTTTATATACTCTTCCATAAGGGATCTGCTGTTGATTTCTATCACAATATTTCTTAAACCTAATTTATTGAGGAAAACAGATGTGAATTCTATTATTTCAGCATCTGCTTCTGTGGAGGATGGTCCATATATTTCGATATCCCACTGGTGAAAAAATCTGTACCTTCCTGCCTGTGGTTCATCGTATCTCCAAACGCCTCCAAACGAAGCTATTTTTGCAGGAATTTTTAAATCTCTTCTTGACACAAAATATCTGGTTAGACCAATTGTTATATCAAACCTTAGGGCAACTTCGCGGTTACCTTTATCTATAAAGTTATAAATTTCCTTAGTTATTGCGGGACCAGACTTGGACTCGAGTGTAGATAATAGTTCCAATGGAGAAGGTTCCATTATTATGAAATTAAAAATACTTGCAGATTCGATGAAAGTATTTCTTACTAAGTTAATATTTTTAAACTCCTCAGGCTCTAGGTCTCTCATACCTCTTGGCAATAAAAATCTCATTCTAGACTAGAATGCTATTGTTGTTTTAATTTAGATTTTCCGGTTCATTATAATATATAACAGTAATATACTTATCCATGTCTCATGGAAACGTTGAGTATCTAGACCACATGACAGATGCATACCTTCGCATACGTGGACGTAATCTGGAGGAGGTATTTGAGCATGCTGGAAGGGGATTAGTTGGTATTATGTATGATATTAAAGAAGTTAAAACTAATAAACAAGTCCTTATAACGGCTGAAGGAATAGAATTAGAAAATCTTTTGTTTGATTGGCTTGACAAAATCATGTTAATAATGTTAATTGACAGGATAATTATGTCAGATTTCAAAGTTAAGATCATTCGTGATGACAAATCCGGACAGTATAAGATTCATGGTTACGGAGAAGGGGAGCAAATAAATCCGCAGAGACATGAACTAAAAGTAGAAATTAAAGGTATTACATATCATGAAATGAAAATTCTTAAAAACGAAGAGAAAGATGAGATAATAGCTGAATATATTGTGGATTTATGAATCGGACTAGTTTTTGTTAACAATGCTATCATATTGATTTCAAATTTTGCAATCAACTTATTATAATCACCAGTGATTTTGTATTTTGAATTCCGGATGAAATCTAAATAGTGGTAAAGTCTTATATATCAATTATAGATATAAATTATCCGTAAAAATGACACGCGAATCAGGATCTACCACCCCTAGCACTATTATGGAATTGTCTGAAATTAATTTTGAATCATTTATTTCCGAAAACAAAATAGTCGTAGTTGATTTCTGGGCAACATGGTGCGGTCCTTGCCAATTTATGTTGCCGATATTTGACAAACTATCCAAAAAATACTCAGATAAAGTTAGGTTTGGTAGGTTGAATGTAGATGATAATCAGTCTATTGCAATGAGATTGGAAGTATATGCTATTCCTACCTTTATAATATTTGTTAATAGTAATGCGGTAGATAGAGCAGTTGGGGCTGTAGGTGAAAAGGGATTGGAAGCTCTTTTACAAAAAAACCAAGTGCAGTAGAACTGAACACACTTATAAGATATGTATTCATGAATTTGGCTGTAACGCTATGCTAATTTTAGTAGGTTATTGTGTGTTTGTATTTATACACTAGTATTAGATATTAATTATAAGTAGCATTTGAGTTGAAAACTCGTATTCAATTATTAGAAAGAATTTATTATTGAGTTATTTTAGTTATTTTAAGTGAGACAAAATACTTGACGGAGACTCTTTCTTATGATATAATTATAGTAGGTTCCGGTTTGGCTGGACTCAGAGCTGCGATAACTGCAGCATCTAAATATAAAATGCTAAAGATTGCTGTCTTGTCAAAAGTACAGGTAATGCGTTCTCATTCTGTATCTGCTGAGGGTGGAACAGCTGCCGTACTTTATGATAATGAGGGAGATAATATCGAGTCTCATATATATGATACCATAAAAGGGAGTGATTTTTTGGCGGATCAAGATGTAGCTGAAAGACTTGTTAATTGGATCCCTAGGGAGATTATTCAACTTGATAGATGGGGTATGCCTTGGTCTAGGCGTGAGAATGGGCGAATTGATCAGAGGAAATTTGGTGGATATTCTTTCCCTAGGGCTACCTATGCTCAAGATAAAGTTGGGTTTTATGAGATGCAGACACTCTATGATACATGTCTTAAATTTGACAATATTTCTTTCTTCAATGAGTGGTTTTGTACTTCTATTCTCCATGATGGAAATGATTTTCAAGGATTTACTTGTATAGAAATGAAAAGTGGGAATTTTGTCAAGGTCATTGCTCCGGCAGGGATAATTTGTACTGGTGGTGCTGGCAGAATTTATAGCTTCTCTACCTATGCTTATTCCTCTACTCCCGATGGTCTGGATATGGCCTATAGAGCTGGAATGGCCTTAAAAGATATGGAATTTGTTCAATTCCATCCTACAGGAATTTTGCCTTCTGGAATATTAATTACCGAAGGTGCTCGTGGAGAGGGTGGATATTTGATCAATTCTGAAGGTGAGCGATTTATGAAAAACTATGCTAGAGAAAAGTTGGAATTAGCACCAAGAGATGTTGTATCTCGCTCAATGATTACCGAAATCCAGGCCGGTAGAGGATTTAAACACATAACAGGAGTTGATTGTCTGAAATTGGATCTTACCCATCTGGGTGAAGAAAGAATCAAGGAAAAACTTGCTGGAATTAGAGAAATCGGAATTAAGTTTTCTGGAATCGATGTGATAAACGAACCTATTGAAGTAAGGCCCGTATGTCATTATATGATGGGTGGAATTCACTCCAACTTGGATGGCGCGACCGAGTTTAATGGATTGTGGGTAGCAGGCGAGGCATCTTGCAACAGTACTCACGGAGCCAATAGACTAGGTGCGAATTCTACTTCTGAATGTCTTGTTTGGGGCGCTATAACCGGAGATTTGGCTGCTAATTATGCGGTTAAAAAGAAGAATGTATCAAAACATATCGATGAGATGCAGTTTTTGCGAGAAGAAAAAAGGATCTATGATGGAATATTTCGAGGAAGTGGTGATGTTAATCCTTATGAAATAAGAAAGACTCTAACTGACACTATGGATGAAAAGGCATATGTTTATCGAAATGAAAGCGATTTGATAGATGGGTTAAAGAAAATTCGCAGTCTTAAATTATTATCATGGAAACATATTGACGATCAAGCAAAGGAATACAATACTAATTTTATTAATGTAATGGAGATAGATTCGATGTTGCGGGTAGCGGAAGTAGTTTTATTGGGTGCGATAAACAGACGCGAATCTAGGGGAGCCCATTCCAGAATTGATTATCCTAATCGTGATGATAATAACTTTTTAAAACATACTCTTGCATACTATAATAGTGGTGATAAGGAGCCGAGAATGGAGTGGCACCCTGTTATATTTACAAGATATGCTCCAGTGGAGAGGAAATACTAATGGATCTAAAGTCTGGCGACAATGATAATTCTGAGATTAATCCTAGTGGTAAAGTCAGGATAGATGACGGGCGTGAAGGCCTAAAGGGATGGCTTAATCCTACCCGATATGGTTGGGAGCGAGTATCCTACTGGTTACAGCGTTTGACTGGAGTTGGCTTGTTGATATATTTTATAGGACATGTATATGAAACCAGTTCTCTAGTCAATGGAATAGATGCTTGGAATAGCATGTTGGAATTAACTCAAACGACTGGAGGACATATTTTTCTAATGCTTGTTATTGGAGCAAGTACTTTTCATACGGTTAATGGTATAAGACTCATTTTTACAGAGTCTGGAATAGGACTAGGTAAACCGGGGCGCCCAGATTACCCTTATGATGCTACTTCTCTTAATTATAAGCAAAAGTCTGGAATCTGGGTTGCCATAATATTAGCAATAATTGCCATGCTGTACGGTGGAATGGTTATGTTTGGAGATGCAAGCTAAAAAATGTTGGTGTACGGTAAAGGTATGACAATCAGGTATTCTTGGGAGTATACTATTTAAAATGCCATTGTTAACACTACGGGAGAGTCAAATAATGAAGATCCATTATTTGACTGGGATAGGCGCCCTATTCTTTGTAGCTATTCACATACTATTTAGACTTATTATGCCATTTGGACAGAGTTTAGAATATGAAAATGTGGTAGCCAATTATAACAACGTATATTATGTTATATTATTAGAATTGATGTTGATTTTTATTTCAATTCATGGATTTAACGGCTTACGTGTTATATTGTTAGAGCTTAAACAGACCCCTTGGTGGGAATCCATAATAACTATATTGGTGTTGGCTGCAATGATTGGTGTCATAGCCTATGGTACAAGAACCATTATCATTGGAAGCGGTTTGTAAAATGGATAAGGTGTCCTATAAGCAAAACTTGATCAACAAATCTATCCAAATAAAGATTGAAGGTAATATTAAAGAAATATGTGAGTAAAATGAGTGAAGAAACGAGCAGAATAAAATTAAGAGTATTTAGAACAAATTACAACAAATCCGATTCTCCATATTTTGATGAATTTGATGTCTCTGTTAAAAGATGGACTACCGTTTTGGATGCATTGTTGGATGCAAAATGCTATTCTGACAGTAGTTTAGGAATACGTTATTCCTGCAGAATGGCTTCTTGTGGTTCATGTGGAATGAAAATAAACGGTAAACCTCGACTAGCATGTTATACTAAGATATCAGAACTAAACGATCAAACGATAGTTTGCGAGCCTCTGCCTAATTTCCCACGTATAAGGGATTTGGTAACTGATTTTACACAATTCTTTGCTCATCATAAAAAAATTGAACCATATATCCAAAATAAGGATGTGTCCACAGAGGTCACAGAAAAAGACGAATTGACCGAATATAAACAAACCCCTGAAGAAGTAGATAATTATTTGCAATTCTCTTATTGCATTAAATGCGGCTTATGCTATTCGGCTTGCCCTACAGTGGCAACTGACTCAAAATTTCCTGGACCTCAAGCATTGTCTCAGGCTTATAGATACTTGGCCGATAATAGAGATGATGGCGGATCAACGCGATTCAAGATAATTGATGAGCGACATGGAATTTGGAGATGTCATTTTGCAGGATCTTGTAGCAACGTATGTCCGAAAGGGGTTGATCCTGCATTAGGAATCCAGCTTCTAAAAGGACATTTAATGGGAGTTTCAAAACACGATAAAAAAGTTGCTTCTATGCGTACAAAGGATGAATAATAATAACTGAACGCGCATTCACTATATTGTTAGAAACTTACCTTTTCTATTTTATTTGTTATTGTCTTCTTTATTTTCTGTAGGTCTTTTACTTTCATTAACCTGTTTATTTATTGCCTCTGCCATGAAATGATTGCTTACGTTTACTTTTACATCTTTAATACCTTCAACTTTGAAAATATTGTCTCTCACATCTTGTGCTATCTTAAATCCAAATACTGCTGGACAAAATGGACTAGTAAGATGTAAATCAATGTTAACTTTCCCCTTGTCTATATCTACCTTATCTATTAATTCTAGTTCCATTATGGATACTCCTATTTCTGGATCAACTATTTTTGTAAGTTCATCGAATATTTGTCGCCTAGTTAATTGCAAATCTTGAGACATGTATATAATATAGCAGGCTTTCCTATTTATTAATTATTTAATAGACCTAGTTCAGCGTTAATAATTTATTATATTAAAATAACAGCACAAGTAAAATTTTTAGATGTATAGATCTCGGCCCAGCGGAAATTTGGATAATAGAGCTTTATCCTTTTTATCGTCTATTACTGAAGATGCTGACTTGTTTTATTATGACCTTTTGGGAAGTCAAGCTCATGTACTAATGCTATATGAATCCGATATATTGTCTAAAAAAGATACAATAGAAATTCTTAAAGGAATTGATCAGTTATTGAATCATTCTGATACTTTAAAAGAGTATGCGGACCCCGCCTCTGAGGATATCCATGAAATGAACGAATCTGCTATAATTAAGATAACAGGGATTAATGTCGGAGGCAAGATGCATACTGCAAGGTCCCGAAATGATCAAGTTGTGTTAGATATTAGGATGAAACTTCGTGATGAATTAAATAGAATATCTTCACAATTACTAAACCTAATAAAATCTCTTTTAGTGAGGGCAAGAAAGAATACTGATACAATTATGCCAATGTACACTCATTTACAACAAGCTCAGTTGGGGGTGTTATCTCATTATTTCCTATCGTATTGTTTTTCACTAACAAGAAACTTTGAAAGATTTTCTGAATTATATAGACGAACTAATATTTCACCACTGGGTGCCTGCGCGATAGGTGGTAGCAGTATGCCGATAGACCGTGAAAAAGTGGCATCATTACTAGGGTTTTCAGATATTGTTTACAATAGTGTTGACGCAACAACCTCACGTGATATCATGATCGAATTTTCTTCTATTTCTCTTATTACAATACTCGATCTTTGTAGGATATCTGAAGATTTTATCATTTGGTCTACATCAGAATTTGGATTTATCAGTCTAGATGATCGATTTAGTTCTTCCTCCTCTGCAATGCCGCAAAAAAAGAATCCTGATCCTCTAGAATTAATCCGAGGAAAAACTGCCGTGATTGAGGGTAATCTGGTTGCAGCATCTTCAATAATGAAAGGCCTCACATCAGGCTATAGCCGAGATTTACAAGAGATAAAGCCTCTGTTATGGAAGACTTCGACAACACTAGAAGGTTCTATTGAAATAATGGATAGTATCGTGTCTACAATATCTATAGACCAAAATAATATGTATAGTGCTTCTGCTACTAGTTATGCTATATCTCTTGATATAGCTGAACAATTAATTAAAGATGGAAATATTTCTTTTAGACTATCTCATAAAGTAATGGGTGCCATTGTAGATTATGCTTCAAGAAATGGAAATATTTCTTTAAGTTCACTGACAATACCTGACATTACTGTTGCTCTAAAAAAAATTAACTTTACACATCCGATCCTTACGGTAGAGAAGATTTTGAGTATAATTAAGCTAATTACTCCCGAAAATTCAATAAAATTTCGCAAAACAAAAGGTTCACCAAATAAAGATGAACAAATAGCAATGATTGATTATATAGATAAAA
The DNA here is from genome assembly GCA_031177355.1 of Candidatus Nitrosocosmicus sp. Lineage (GTDB taxonomy): Archaea > Thermoproteota > Nitrososphaeria > Nitrososphaerales > Nitrososphaeraceae > Nitrosocosmicus. Next base: position 62,367 of record JAPSGR010000006.1, read on the forward strand.
TGATTAATGACTATGAAAAGGATCTTGAACTTCGTTTAAATAAATTGTATTTAGCAAGAGATCATTTGGATAAAAAAATTAAACAACTGATCTATAAACCTTCATAACACTTAATAAGAGATTCTATGATAATTAGAAAAAAATCTTAGATTTAAATTATCCCATGAGATTACTTTTATTGATGTCAGAAGTACAATCACAACCCGACCAACAAAATAAAGAAAATACGCCCACAAGAGATGCAATTTATATTGGAAAAAAACCATTGATGGCATACGTAACTTCAACACTTATTCAGCTTGCAAATCAACCTTCTGTAACCATTAAAGCACGTGGTTTAAGCATTGGCAGAGCTGTAGATGTATCTCAAATAATTCTAAAGCGGATGGAGAATGCTGGTTATGCTGTTGGGGATATTAGAATTGGATCTGAAACAGTTCAAGCAGAAGATGGTAGAACAAGAAATGTTTCAACGATAGAAATTGAGATAAAAAGAAATTCTTAAATATCTTTGTAATAATTTTTGTCCCTTGTGCTATGGAAAAAAAAGTTGCTGCAATATTTTTAGCACATATTAATCCATTAACAATATCGCATGAGGCAATAATTCAAAAACTTTTGAAAGATTACAGTGTTCATATATTTCCGGTCAGGTTTCTAAAAGACAATCTCGAAGTTAATACTCGAAGTTTTCCTTTTTCCTATGAAATACGAAAACAAATGATCCTAGAATCCTTTGACTTTAACGAGAATATCCATGTCCATGGAGACTATGCATTTCATTCTCCATACATTCAATATTTTCCTCCATTTGTTTCACCTGCTTTTAAAAGATTAAAAAACAAAATAATGATTAACATACATGAAAATTCCTTTATCACTTATACTGGAGACAGAGCTGAGAGAGTTTTGTTATCTATGTTTGGTTTTAACCCTATCAAAGCCAATAGACAGATTATTTCCTCTACAAATGTAAAAAATTTACTATATGATTCTGTTATACGTCAAAAAAATAACTTGTCAGGAAATATCGAGCCCAATCAAGATGGTATGAAATGGAATGATTTTGTATCTCCTAAAGTAGTGGAGGTAATAAAAAAAAATTGGGAAACCATAAGAACTTTTTCGATCTCAAAGGATGAAACCGTCCGCGTTATGGGAATGAAGTTTCCAAAGAATGGATTCATATGAGCCGTCCTTCACAAATTAACACTTTTATAGAAGTAAAAAACTTGCAAAACTATGAATAGTAAGTATGCCAATTTTATTTGGTTTGACGGTGAATTTAAACCGTGGGATTCAGTGACCGTGCCCATAACTACTCATGCAATACACTATGGAACATCAGTTTTTGAGGGCATACGAGGATACTCGAATGATGAAAATCTTTTTATTTTTAAACTTAGGGAGCATATGAAAAGGTTGATTCAATCAGCAGAAGTTTACTCTATTAATTCCCGCTTTACTTTATCCGAAATATGTACTTCTACTATTGAGCTACTCAAAAAGAATAATATTCGAAGATCTTGTTATATCCGACCATTATTATTTGTTGGATTGCATGGAATCGACCTTAATGTCACTAAGGATTCTCCTTCACACTTGGCAATTATTGCGTTTCCATTCAACAGATATTTCCCCGAAACAGGCATAAGGACATGTATTTCATCATGGAGACGAATAAATGAGAACTCCACTCCACCAATGGCCAAAGCAGGTGGCAATTATATGAATTCAGTACTTGCTACTCAAGAATGTAAAAGAAATGGCTACGATGAATCAATTCTGTTGGATTATCAAGGCAACGTAAGTGAAGCACCCGGAGAAAATATTTTTTTGGTTAGGGAAAATAAAATTTATACACCTCCACTCTCTGATTCTGTTTTAGAAGGAATTACTAGAGATACTGCAATAACAATAGCCCGACATTTGGGTTATGAAGTACAAGAACGGTCCATTAGCCGTACAGAATTATATATCGCAGACGAATTATTTGTAACTGGTACCGCTGCAGAAATTACACCAATAATAAGCGTTGATAATCATAACGTAAGTAATGGTGAGGTGGGTGAAGTCACAAAGAAAATTTCAGACTATTACCAAAAAATTGTGATATCCCAAATTCCTGATTATAGAGATTGGCTTACTCCTGTATGGTAAAATATGTATTGCGATTTTTTGAAATGAATTTAAGAACTAAAAAGAGGCGAATTTAAGTATTTGAATGAGAAGTCAACTAAAATAGCCGTGATCGGTACCGGTGGGTGGGGTAAAAATCATGTTAGAGTTTTAAACGATCTAGGTGTATTAGCTGCTATTTGTGATTCGGATGAAAATAGGTCTAGAATGCTTTCAAAAAAATACAAGGTCAATTCTTATTCATCCTTAGATCAGCTACTTGAAAAGGAAACAGGACTGAATGCCTGTTTGGTTTGTACCCCTACCAAAACACATTTTCAGGTCGCCCAAGAGATAATGAAAAAGAAAATAAACGTATTTGTCGAAAAGCCATTATCTTTTTCCTCAGTAGAATGTGAAAAACTAACTAACTTGTCTAAATCAAATCATGTAATTTTGACCTCTGGTTATATCGAGCGTTTTAATCCTGCTGTACAAGATCTCAAACAGATCATTGACGAAAACACTTATGGTGAACTATTAATGATGGAATTTCATCGCGAGAACCGCATGCCTCTACATATAAAAGACGTAGGTATAATCTATGATACTTCTGTACATGATATTGATACTGCAATGTTTATTTTTAATAGTAAACCAAATGTTGTCTTTGCGCGCGCAGGTAAACGATTTCATAACTCTGAAGATTTCGCTACTATAATGTTAGGCTTTCCCGATCAAAAAGTTGCAATCATTGCCTCAAATTGGATCACTCCAAAAAAAGTTAGGCGATTTTCAGCTGTCTGCTCTGAAGGAACCATCACGGGTGATTTTCTGACTCAAGAAATACGAATAGATGACGAAAACAAAACCCTGATTCCCAGAAGAAATTTTAAGGAGCCTTTGACTCTAGAATTAGAAAACTTTATCAAAGCGATTTCTGGAGATATTACAAAGTTCTTGGTAACACCAGAGGATGCAACAGCAGTAACAAGAATTGCAGAAGCGGCATTAATTTCTAGTAATACCGGTAATCCAGTTTATTTATCTTTTTGATGGAGACATAAGGAGTATAAGTCACTTGTAATTATCAATATCAATAGTTTTTTATGAATATTGTGAGCCGATACTAGAATATTTTTCATTGTGATTTGTTTGTTAAATTATATCTTTTCTAGCACATATGTCGCAGGGATAATAAACCTGTGTTCTTTTACGTAAATTATAAAAGGACAAGGATAGAAGTGTATGTGACTAAGAATGTCTAAAAAAAATCATGAAATACCTCCAATTAACTTTGTATCTCCTAATGCTTCAATAGGTAATAATGTTAAAATCTGGCACTTTGCATATATAGGTAATGATACCGTTATTGGAAATAATGTTATGATCGGGTCTCTTACTCATGTAGATTATGGAGTCAAGATTGGGAACAACTGTAGAATCGAGGGATCTGTATACATTCCTCCACTTACAGTTATTGGAAATAACGTTTTCATTGGTCCCGGCACCACATTCACCAATGATCCATATCCAATGAGTAAAAAAATGGTTGGGGTAATTGTTGAAGATGGAGCTATAATTGGGGGACGTTCTGTTATTAAGGCTGGTATAACCATAGGTAGGAATAGTGTAATTGCTATGGCTTCTGTTTTAACCAAAGATGTTCCTCCAAATGTGGTAGTGATGGGACATCCTGCTCAAATAAAATACGACCGATCTCACTATGACCAGAAAAAAAACAACTGGGAAAGTATGAATTAGTATATTAAACTAATCATCTTTCCTAGCTATTAATGGATAGCAAAACAAAGCCGTTTGATAACACAACGAACTATGTGTAGATAAAGGTAAATGTATATGTTGATCTACTAACTTTATAGACTTGGCCCGATAAATCGCGGTCAGTTGGAGAAACTGTTAGACTGGCCAAGTTGTTATCATTGGAAATATTAGATAATCAAATTTCTATCGTATCAAACGTAGAATTCGCCGATATTACAATTATTTTATAGTTTGTATGATGTTGATTAATGTTCTTATTCATTCTATCAATTATTTTAGTATGATCAAACTTTGAACATGCAATTATTATATTATTCAATGAATTAGGGATATAATTTTCTGAATCTTGTATTTCAACCTCTGCAATGTAATCTCTAAGTTTTGATTCTAACAATTCCCGAATAATTGTTTTATCTCCTCTAATTTCGTGGTTATCAATTGTCCAAAGGATCGTTACTTTAGTTCTACTTGCTTTAATTTCTCTGCTTTTTAACTGGATTCTTGTCTCGTCAACTAAACTTTTAATAAATCCTTCGATGGACTTTATTGTACCATTAACTAAATAACTTAATGCGATTGAACTCGAAAGTGAATGACTGATGATTCTAAGATCAAAAAGACCATTTGCTATTTCATCAAAGTAAATTTGTTCATGAATTTTATCGAAAATTTCTTTTTTATCTTCTCTTAGTTTTGCTAGTTTCGAGATTTCATTAATGCATATTAAGTTTGAATATCTGTTTACGATACTGATTGAATGATGCAATTCGGCCGAAACTATACTGCTTATTTTCGTATCATTGTCGACGAAATTACTTCTACTGATCAAACTTAATATTCTATTCGTAAATATATTTGTGTCATTTTGTTGGTAAGATCCTATTATCGTTGCGCTAGAGTTTTTGTAAAGCGCTACTGGATTATAGTAATACAAAACATCGGTTCCAATAATCAGACCCGACTGATGTTCAATGAGATTAATTATCTCGTTATTTCCACCTATTCCAAGAGGAACATTCACAACTATTGCTGTATTTTTACTCAAATACATAATCAATTCTTTGAATTTTTGAATTATCTCATTCTTTACGTCTTGATTAATTTTCCTTATTCTGGGTGCGAAGAATATTACAGGTGCGTTGATTATGGCTTTATCAAAAGGCTCCAAATTCAAGAGGGGTTCCTCCTCTGTAAGGAAGTTAATGTTGGGGTATTCTTTTACTATTTCTTGAGTAAGAACTATTCCAAGCCTGGAATTCTCATCGATGATTATTACTTTGGACTGTTGTTGTATTATTTTTTTTGCAATTTCATAGCCTTCGGTACTTAATCCATAGATTACGATGTAACCATCCTTAGGTGCTCCTCCATGCATTATAATTTTCTCTTTATTGTCTAGGAAATTACTGCCATTATTGATTGGTATTCTTTCGGCATACCCCAATTTTTCACCATCACCTTCTTCAGAAGGTATCTTTCGTGAAATCCTTTACTCCCCCAATAACTTACTTTTTCCTTTATTTATTTAGTTTTGGATTTATTGATTTTAACTGCAATTTCGATTGATTGATTAAGAGGATAGATAAACGAAAGAATTTTTTAATATCTTGGAACTATATTAAATGTGAAGATTTGGTTTGATATTCTGACGCCTAAACAAATAATGTTTTTCAATCCTGCCATTATCATTTTGCAAGATGAGGGTCATGATATTCTGGGTACATCTAGAGACTATAGGGAGGCGAATGAATTGTCGAGACTAAAGGAGTTAAATCTCTTAAAGGTGGGCAGTCATGGAGGATCGAATCTTTATGATAAACTTTTTCAAAGCTCAAAGCGCATTGTTGAATTAACAAAGATCGTATCTAAATTTTCGCCTGATTTGGTAGTTAGTTTTTCATCTCCTGAGGCATCTCGTGTTGCTTTTGGTTTGGGGCTTAAACATATTGGTTTCAATGATTCACCGCATGCTGAAGCTGTTGCGAGATTAACAATTCCATTATTAACAAAGTTGTTTTCACCATCTTCAATTCCGTTAGCGGCTTGGAAAAAATATGGGATATCTCCAAAGGATATAGTACGCTATAATGGATTGGATCCGATTGCATGGCTCGGCCAAAAAATTGGTGTTAAAACGGCTAAATTACATAATACCAAAACACATTCTATATGTCAAGATCGAGATCACTGCTTCTTGGCAAGTTTAGGAATTGATAAATCAAGAAAGTCTATACTAATAAGATTGGAAGAATCAAAGGCTGCTTATATTTCGGATAAGAATTTGAGATTTCAACCTCTGTCATTTGTTGATCATGTGGTTAATTCCTTTGGTTCCAAAAATAATGTTATTGTTCTTTGCAGATATCCTGACCAAATCAGAGAAATGTCTAAAAGATTTGCAAATAAAGCTATAGTACTAAAACAGGTAATTGATGGAGTGAAGTTGTTAAGTGAAGTAGATGTATTTATCGGGGCAGGTGGAACTATGACTGCAGAATCTGCACTACTAGGCAAACCAACAATTTCCATAGCACCTATTCAATTCTATATCGATGATTATTTAAAGAAAATTGGACTAGTCCAACAAGTTTTTGCTCCCAAACAGCTAGATAAATTGATAAATTCATTTCTTATTGATCAAAAGAGATGTAATGACGTTAGGAAAAATGCAAATATAATAATTAGTAAAATGGAAAATCCAATCGAAAAGTTAATTGACTTTATTTCTGCTTTGAAAAAGAAATAGATTCGTAAAATTAATAACATCCGTACCTACAATATAAAAATGCCCGGGAGCCCGGTAGTATTTTAAATGCCGAGTGTAGTGGCCAAGCATAGAGGCCTTTGGAGCCTTTGACCCCAGTTCGAATCTGGGCCGGGCTATAAAAAAATTGAGATTTTGTTTAGGCTTTTCATTAATATTATCAATTTTAGACTGATTTGATGTAATAATTTTATGATTGTTAGTCTTGGATGTATGGTCATTGGTTTTTCGGTCTAAATTATAATGAATGCCACAGTCATTACAGTATAACCCTATTTTCTTAAGCGAACCACTCGAACCAGTCTTATATAGATAGAATTAAGCCCTTGATGACAAATTTGGCACTTGGTCAATTGATACAGTAAGTTATCTACTTAGAATAAAAGTTTTAATTTACCTATTCATATGATAGATGATATTTGTTAACAGACTAGCATTTTAGTCCTAGGAACTCATTCACATATTCTGAATCAAATTAAATGTGCTTGTTCATTGTTTCGGCCGCTACAAGAGCATTACACTTGACGCGGAAATTAATTTAACAATGAAAAGCATATTTTCGTTTATATGGTATCTATTCGCAACAAGATTATTAGAAAAGTATCGCTTTTCCTCACGAAGATGAGGGAGTGCGGGATTCGAACCCGATTATCTAACTAAATGTAATTATCCTTGTTCTTCTTCAGAGCTAGTATTTAGAGTCCCATTCTGAGCTAGTTGAAGCAATGGCCCAAAGGTCTGTCCGGCATCATTGCTGATTCTCATGACAGGTTCATTAGCTGTCTGGTTGCGTTCCCACCATGTAACTATTACTGTATCACCATCTGCATCGACCATTGCATCTACAGATTCTAAGTCTGTTGTGTTGCTAAGGTTAATCTTATCACCAAATGTTACACCGCCATCTGTAGAAGATCTGAACAACACCTCATCATTTCCCGTTTTATTAGACCACCACGATACGTAAACATTATCACCTGATACAGCGGTAGGCGCCTTTCTCTCATCAGCGGTAGGATCAATAAATGAGGCTGCGAATGCATGCTGTAGTTTTTGTTGTGTATCAAATCCCTGTTGTATTGGTAAGGTTGCCATACTAACTGACAGCAAAAGGAAAATGAGTGTAATGCCACCAAATAGTTCGACTGATTTCATGACTGCTCTATTTTCTTTGCTATATAAAATACCTTTTGATTCAATACCGGTCCCTATTCCAATATGGGTATAACACATGATTTGTAATAGAATGGATATAGTAGTTACAGCAGCAGACGACTGGAAAGATATTAAATGATGGCCTAGTAAGGGCCTGTCAAAGATACAGAATATCAATTAAAAGTGTCATAGCTCAGATGTATTATTATTTACGTCTACTTTCTTTGATCCGGCCGCTACAAACGTATAAAATTCCTCTATAATTACTCACATCAGCAGTGCTAATAGTTCAAATCGAGTGTGTAACTACGGCGAATCAAATGAATGATACATTGTATTTTTAATCTTCTCTTGATAGTCAAGGTTAACTTTAGCTCCCAATGAAGTTGAAGTCGGGCCTTGAACTAATTCCACAGTCGCCTCCTAAGTAAGGCCCGATATTCTTACAATTCGTCTTTAACAATTCAGTATTTCTCGAAGACTATCCGAATATTGATCGCCTGGTTCCAATAGTTCACAAGCTAACTTGTCGTTATCACGGTCATCATCTGTTAGAATGTCTCTTATGTCATTTGCAGATTCTATGGAGTTAGTTACGTCTAATGGATTCTGAATTATGCCTTTTATAAGGTCACCAATTGTTTTGGGCTCTTCAGTTGGTGGTGGTGGAGTAATGACCGGCTTTACAGTTATAACCACTTCATCAGGTTCACTTGATATCCCTTCTTCATTAGTGACAGTTAGTTGAAATACGAGATCTGTTTGTTCATTTGTTTTCGGCCGCTATAACCAAATTAGTATTTTGGGATGATTATCCTTCCTTGATGACTTGATGATTAAAGGTAATAAGTCATGTGGTTCAATACATCCTTTGTAGCGACCGAATCATATCCTGAACTGAACGATTTATAACAATAGTCACGGGTAATCAGCAAATAATAACAAAGTCTATAAATACGCATGATTAACGGTCATGAGCAATTTGACAAATGAAGTAGAATCGAATTTACCAGGATATAAAAAGACTGCTTTTGTATGTCCTTTCTGCGGAGTATATGCTCACCAAAGCTGGGATATACACCTTCAAAACTCTAATCGAGGTAGTAGCTCCAATTATTCAAAATATGAACTCTTAACATCTCGATGTCATAAATGTCATGAAGATTGTGTTTGGTATAACAAAAAGATGATTTATCCAGTGAATACCGGTTTACCGCGGGCTCACTCAGATATGCCTGCCGAAGTGAGGACTCTTTATGAGGAATCAGCCCAAATCTATAATATATCCCGTAGAGCTTCGCTGGCTTTGTTAAGAATAGCAATCGAAATGTTAGTAAACGAATTATCTGGAAATTCCGGTGGACGATTATTCGACAAAATTGGAACCCTAAAGTCAAAGAATATAATAAATGATATGATCCAAGAAGCATTTGATTCATTTCGTGTAATCGGAAATCAGGTAGTCCATCCTGGGCAGATAGAACTAGATGATAACATAGACCATGCGATATTATTCAGTATCTTGAATTTTATGGTTGATATCGGGATCGCTAAACCACTACAAATAAGAAAACTATTTGAAGATAGTGTTCCAGATCCTCAAAAAGAGGCAATTAATAAGAGGGATCTAAAGAATTCGACTAGCATGAAAGTAAACCCTCCTGAAGACGATTTACCGCAAAAATAATTCTTATAGTTGACGAATATGTCCTTGCGATAAATAAATCATTTCAAATTGTTATAATCAGATGTGTTAGGAATACAGATTCTATAGAAAAGCAAGACAGAAATCATAGGTATTTAGAAATTGTGTCATTTGTGTCACCGTCAGGTAACAGTAATGACTCAGTTATTTTCTCATTAATAATGAAAAATGTCAGGTATTGGTTTGCAAATATTGATGAATTATGGAACAAGTATTCTACAGTAATATAATTCAATAAAATTCTATTTGATCCAATATTCTCTTCAGTAAAATTCCTTTATAATTATATCGTTACCGGATTACTCACTCAATCACTATAAGAAATTATAACTTATGATATTTAGAGTGGCCGAATCAAATAATAGATCGTAAAACAAAAAAGCCATCTTTTCAACGTAACGACAGTAACTGAATATAGAAGTATCTACTTTGCGAAGGTCTTTAATAGAGTGTAACGATGGTGGATATAGAATAGGTTTAGGTTACAGTCGATACAAAAAGATAATGGCAGAGAATTATACACCGGCTATTATATTATAAGTAAAAATTCTACAGAATGACGTAGAAATTTACAATAACGGATCCACTCGGGAAGAGGAAAATTTTGAGAAACTATTTCGTCGTATTCAGTTATTGTAATTAGTAAAGATGTTTTATGTAGATTATCTAACTGTTAATCTTCTCTCGCAAATGGGTCTAGAATGACTCTTTCAACCAACAAGCGATAGATTATCCTATCCAAAATCTCTATAACTTCAGGTAATATTGTCAATATCAACAGGTCTAAAAAATCACCATAATTTGGCGGATTTCCTTTCTCAAATTTGTATGACTTTCCGTTGCAATCAACGACTTCATCGCTTTGAGTATAAACCCCGTTATTGTGTATAGCATTTCTGACATTATGGAACAATTGAATACAACCACACTTTGAGTTTAAATCCAAGAAACCTAAAATTTCCTTAACTAGTGTGCCAAAATTACCCTCCTTAATTTCACCTTTTGCTGGTGGATTTAGTAAATAATTATAGAAAACTCTAACTCTACTTTCCAAAATTGAGAAACATGATGTATATAATCCTACGATCATAGACTTGATGAATTCATCGGAAATTGTTTGACGTCGAACCATCCTCATGATTTCTTTATCACCGAGATAATTGTCAACATACTGATCCAAATATGAAAAGTAAATCTCGTAATTGGAATTCCACCAATCGTCTTTACCTAAACATTGATCTCTAAAGATGAACGATAGCTTTGCAAAACGAATAATAGAAGAAAGCGTATTATATGTAGTATATCTAATATCTACTTTCCAATCAGAATTTTTATTCGGAATATTCATTGCCGTTTCAGCGGCCTTATTAAATAGCTTAACCTCTAGCGTATGTAAATTATATATCGCATCATCCATTTTTAAATATTAATAGATCATGTGTAATTAACAGTAGCCTGTATCATCAACAACGGATTATTGATTTAGATACAGAATCAACTTTATCGTTTTTGCTATTTGAGTCATTTGTTGCATATCTAAAAATAATTCTGATCAATTGCTATCTGACTAATCTAAGATTTGTCATTCTAGGCTTTTAGATTAGATCTTATTAAAGCTGATAAAAACAGCTTCGGTTCAAAGATCATATAACATCACAATATATTCCCTCTGATCGTTACGTTAATCCGGCAAGCGTTTTAGATAAAGTCTTGTATTCTTTTGAGCGGCCGAAACAAAGAATCAATCATAAAATCTAATATAATTCAGATTCCAGTTCATAGATACTAATGGTAGATATAGAGGAGGCTTATGTTCGCGATCTATATAAAAAGCATAACGGAAAGGAGATTTTCAAGGGTTTTTACTCTATAGGAAAAAAGATCTATCAAGACGATGGTGAAATCGTTAATGAGGGCTTTGGTCTGGATAGAGAAGAATTAGAAATCCTCAGAGCTAGAATTATGGCAGTATTAATCGATGAATTGCCAATAAATAAGAAATCTAGTTCTAGTTCACATATCAATGAACCAAAACAGACAAAACTATTCTAAAGTGGACTTGCTTTAAAAGTCATAATTAACTATTGTATTAGAGACAAACCAATCGTTAGCATGATATGGAATATTACTGATTAGCTTTAAATTGAATTCATTGGCTTTGCAGCGGCCTAATCAAATAACAAATCTATAATAACATAGTTAAATATATAGTCAAGCCTACCTGCCATCTATCTTCCGAACATAGAGATATCTTGACATAGCATATATTGATAGTATGAGATTTCTTTCTTTACCTTTAGTTACAACGGCATAAAACTATTATTGATATTTAATAAATAGGAAATTCTTAGCAGTTTTTAATAGTATATAGTTATCAGTAATTTGCTACGCTAATTAAATCATAAGAATATCATCCTTATCTCTTTTATTTAATAATTAATACTCTCCCATATTGAATAATAAATCTAATATTAATACCTCAAAAGGCAAAGTGTACTTAACAGTAGTAGCAATGGCATCACTGTTAGTGATGGCGTTTAACGTAAACACAAACTCTATGAATGTAAATGCAGTTGACTTTGGTTTAATATCAAAGGATTTCAATGTGGGAAGCATTGATACTAATAGTCTTTTCAACTGTGTAGGAGCAGCAATAACTTGCGACAATGACAACACTGTTAACAATAATATCGCTATAAATAACGGAACTAGTGGAAATAACCCACCCCCACCAGTACCACTAACCTGTGAAGAATGCTTTGAAGAACATCTAACAACTGCACAATTGGCTTTACTTTCTCCACCCTCAGAGATATGTTCAGTTATAATGGGAGATTCTAGCTATTTGGGTGTGCTCGAAGAAACCCTGAATGATATCGGAGTTGATGCAGAAGTAGTTGCTGATCTGATAGCCTGTATAGAAGCAGCCTTAAATTTATGAGTTAAAGTCTCAACTTTTTATTCCAATACATTCGCTGTCATATCAAAGACTTGAAGTGAATGTGTAATTTCCAATAATAACTTTTATTGTTATTTGAATTAAATAATCAACTCCTTTTTTAATCCATCCAATACAGGCTTTATCCTCTTTGTTATTATTTCGTTTATGTCCGGTCGATAATAATGATTTACAAAAACAGAACTTGAAATTCTCCCCTACAACAAATCAATAATCTCAGGTTCTATTCCTTTGTTTCGCAAGGAAGTAGCTAAGACATGGCGAGGGTAGACAGATGCAATGAAATATTCGACCTTTAATCTTCTTCCAACTGAACTGTTTACTGTTTGACGGAGTAGCGTAACTATTTCAAGAATATTTGTATTTATTATACTTGTAAATGCCTTACTTGTTACTTTCATAAACAAGGTAAGGGATTTATAGTTAAGTGACTAATGTATTATTCTATTTTCAATAAAGTAAAAGACTATTTTCTTCTTAACTATGAAAGACATTTAGCATACAAAAAGAGGATATTAGATTGTAAAGTAAGCATTTGACAAATCGCGATAATCCTATGACTTCGGATAGTGACTCTTTTGATAAAAACAGTAGTTCATCAATTTCCAATATTAACAGATCTCGCTCTGACATAAACTATGTTAAACCTGTAAAAGACGAATCTGAAAATACTGAGGTATGGCATGGCCAAGATATGGCTATGGGTGGATTGTTACGCACAATGTCTAGAGTAAAGTCCGCAGCAGATATTGTAGGTGATTCTTTGTCTCCCTCTTTTTCAATGGGTGTTGAACAGATAAGAAGTGGTTACGATGATTTTAAAAGAAGAAACGTAAAGATAAGGTTTATTACTGAAATTACTAAGGATAACCTCTCTTATTGCAAAGAATTGATGCATTATGTTGAGCTTCGCCATATGGAAGCTGTAAGAGGCAATATGGCCGTTAGTGAAACAGAATATGTTGCAACCGCGAATCTAGATGGCGAAGCAAAACCCATTATCCAAACTATATACAGCAACGTAAAAGCCATAGTTGAGCAACACAAGTATTTTTTTGATAATTTGTGGAAGAAGGCAACACCTGCAGAACAAAGGATTATGGAAATTGAACAAGGCTTACTACCTGTTGAGACTAAGGTCTTTGATAGCCCTGAAGAAATATACAAACTCATAGAAGATATTATTGATAATAGCACTAATGGATTGTCAAATTGCTCTACAATAGGCGGTTTTCAAATGATATATGAGGATAAGAAACTTTTTCACTCTTACTCAAAGCTTTTGTCTAAATACAAAGAAGGAAAGGTGAAAGGAGGTGTACGATGGATAACGTATATTGAAGATAAAAATGAGCACGTCGACATCATAAATAAATTCCTCAACATAGGCATAGAAATCAAACATACAAGTAGTCTACCCCCAATGAATTTTGCATTATCTGATAAACAGTTCCATGGGACTATTGAAAAAATGGATAATGGAAAGATGTCTAAGAATATTTTATATAGCACAGAGCCTTTATACATTAAACACTTTAAAACCATTTTTGAAGAATTATGGAAAGAAGGAATAAGTGCACAACAACGAATAAGACATATAAAAACAGGTATTGCCGCTGTAACAACTAAAGTAATAGAAAATCCAATTCAATCAAAGAATATCTTTCTACAGATAATTGAAGAAGCACAAGAGGAAATAATGGTCATATTTCCATCACTAAATAGCATAAAAAGGCAAAGTAAAATTGGTTTGTTTAACTTACTTAAACTTAAGAATCAACAGAATTTTCGAATTAGAATTCTGTCACCAATGATAGATATTGTAAAGGAAATACTATTATTAGAATATTCCAAAGAAAGCAATAATAGGATAGATAACATCGTCGTTAGAGAGATTCCAAGACAACAAACAATTAGATCCACTATTCTAATGGTAGACAAAAAACAGATGTTATCCATTGAGGTTAAAGATGATAATAAAGAAACATTTGAGGAGGCTATAGGACTAGTCACATATTCCACAAGCCACCCTACCTTGGTATCATATGTATCAATTTTTGAGACTCTCTGGATTCAAACAGAAATGTTTGAGAATATAAGAATAGCGAATGAAAAATTAATAGAAAGTGAAGAACTAGAACGTGAATTTATTAATACTGCTGCACATGAACTGAGGACTCCAACCCAAGCAATAATGGGCTATACAGAGTTAGATAAAGAAATTTTTGATGATCTTTTAAAAAATCCAAAAATAATGTCCGATGAAGAGTCAAGAAGAATTATTCAGCATCTTCTCAAACACTTTGATGCCATTTCTAGAAATGCTTCTAGGTTAGATGATTTGATAAGTAATTTACTTGATGTTGCAAGAATTGAATCAAACAGAAACAATAGTTTGATGCTACACAAAGAAAAATTGGATTTGGTTAATGAAATTGATGAATCGATCAAAACACAATTAGATCAAAAGATAAAAAATAAGAAAATTAAAGTAAATATTATCAATCAAACATTAAAAGGACAATGTTGGGTTTTTGCTGATAGAACCCGATTGAATCAGATTATAAATAATCTAATTAATAACGCAATTAAATTCTCTCCTGTGAATGGTATTATCGATATTGTTATTAGGAACAATGATCATCATTATTACAAAGAAGACTCAAAAGAAATTGATAGAGAAATAAGAGGATCAAATAAATCTGAAATTTTAGTAGGCATCTCTGATGTTGGTAAAGGAATATCTCCTCAAATAATACCTAGGCTATTTCATAAATTTATCACAGACTCAGATGCCGGAACTGGTCTTGGATTATATATAACTAGAAAGTTGGTAGAGGCACATGGTGGAAATATATGGGCATTTAACAATAAGGATAGAGTAGGATCTACTTTTGTATTTAGTTTACCAAAAGTCGATAATGACATTCTAGATAAAAAGTAGATATTTAAAATATTGACTTGCTCTTAATTAATTTTGCCAATCTAAACCCTCAATATTCAAAATGTCGCCAACTCTAGAAATTATAACTTGTACTTATAAATTTTGCCAAGATATTTCCCTCTTTTGAGAATTGTTAAATGTTTCTGCCCGTCTTTCTACTGCTTAAGTTTTCAGCAGATGACATTATTAAGATAAGTTAAACTATTTTTATATGGTTTCCCGCTCTATAATAATAATTCAAATTAATTTGTAGTAGACATTCAAAGGGGACATAACATCCACCACTCAAAGGTAGTGGATTAGTGTCGTATATGTGATTTAATTAGCCAAATATCTTATTAGGACTATTTCTTATAACAAGATGTTTATTCTATATAGTAAACCTTAATTATCTGGTTGCAACATTTGATTCTAAGATACCCTTCATTCGTAACATAAATTATTCATAAAAAGAGGAAAAATTTAGGGAATGAAATTCAAATTATTCTAATTTTAAATAAATCCAATTATATCTAGAATTCACGAACACTCCACAATATATCATACTAATTACCCTAACCATTCACCTGTTTTCGTAAAACTTCTTTAAATGCGATAAGCGAATTTCAAATATTCTAATTACACAGGTATCTTAACTTATTTAGAGAACAGCAACTTTTATTATCAAGTTGGTTTGAGAAGAAAGCATGATAATGAACAACAAATTAATCATGATTGTTGTTATGATAACTCTAACGTTAGCAATGCTAACCAGCCCATCTATTGTGTCAGCAATTTCTAAGGATTCAATACCGATTAAAGACATAGAACAAAATTCAGCAGAGGTAGTAGAATCAAACAATTCTGCGACATCTAATTCTGGGTCGACTACGAGTTTTGCAAAGAAGGGCAACAGTCAGAACTCTCCTGTCCCACCTGAATGTCCAAAACAAGGACCAATTCCACCAAACTGCACTTTGAAACCAAAGTTTTAAGCAAAAATAGGATTATATGTATAACACTAGTCAGCAATAACCACATCCAATGGCTTGGTAGCGGGAAGATCTACTCGTCATGCGTCAGTGCATCCGTATTACAATGTAACGTATTTGGAAGTATTGCACTAGGACCTTTAAAATCCGCTTCTCCCGGTTCATCCAAAAAATCAATAAAACGATAGCATTTCATACACATAGTAAAAGCAATAAGATATCTTTATTGACCTCTTTAGCTAATTTCATTGTGTTCGAATTTTTTTCTATCCTTTCTTCCAATATATCTATATTCACTTGCGAATTCGAGAGATATGTACGAAATACACAAGGTTGAAGAACTATAAGGATTAATTCATGATAGGTAAGAAGATCTATCAGAATGATGGAAGAGTTATTATGAGTATCGCTTTAGATGTTGACTTTGACAGTTTACTTTTGAAATTTGTCATGTAAAAAGTAATATATACTAAATTCTAGTAATATCATACAAACTCTATATCAACAAATCCGTTGAAATATTGACCAAATGTCTCTTGAATATGATTTATCTTCAATATTCTGTCCAAAATGTCAAAAGAACAAAGACAATCTAGAAGTGGAGAGATTACATATCTTTACTGGTTATAAGAGTAATAGGTCTCCTTACTATGATATCAAGTGCCATAATTGTGATGAGGTTTTTCCCATAGACACGGCCTTCTGTCTTAGAAAGGTGTCGCAGTTGTCATAGATGCATAGTAGTTAAATTCGATTACTATGCATTGAGTATTGTCATATTTAAAGGAGTATTTTATATAAAATTCAAGTCTACGTTTTATGGCCTATCTACACCCTTGACATTTATGGACATTGATTGAATCATTCACTTAAAAAGGTCCATCTATGTGGTGGTGAAGTTATTAATGGATTATCGCTTTAGATGAAAGACTTAAGAATTTTAACCGCAAATGCGAAAATTAAAAAGTACAGTTATTTCGTGATAAGAATGGTTGTTGCTAGGGCTATCTTAACAACTCTAACTATCGCAATCGCCAACGCCACCTTAACTAATCTATCTTTTATCTTCTATTTTGCCCACCTTGAATCTGCTTTTTTTTATTATTATGGAATAACATTACTTTTGTTGAAATGTTACTCTTTAGTCCTTACAAGTGTAAGCTCCTGACTCATGAATCCATTCAAAAATATGGCTATACTTTATGAGGATCTGTTGAAGTGTGCTTATTTTTTACTATTATCACTGGTGTTGTCAATAATGATGAACTGGGTGCTCTCAGGATATCTCCATTGGACATCATTAGTTCACAGTTTAACAGCCCAATGTCTCTCACTGTCCCACTATTTCCAAAGACGGTGATTATGTCGCCTATCTTAAATGGTCTGATTAATGCCAAATACATTCCTGCTATCATGTTCCCTAGCAGATTCTGCGAAGCAAAACCGATCACAAGGGCTGTTAGGGTGCCAATTGACGCTCCCACAACTGCGTTCTGACTGAGATATGATAATACGAACGTTGCAATTACAATTGCTCCTAGAATCCTTGTGAGGCTCCTCAATGAATTAGCTGTATGACCAGATGGCTGGACAGCAATCGCCAACCGGAATGCGGCACTGGCTACTATTTCGATAACAAGATATCCTACGATACTGAATTGTACGGTTTGAAAATAAATCAAGTATTCAGCTGGAACTAACCATGAGCTTAGGCTCAAAGTTGCCGTTAGTGTCGCCCCCAGAATAATCAGTCTCTTTACAACCGATCGTTTGGCCTTTTTAACAATTTGGCTGGAACCGCTTTTGTTAATTTTAGACATGCTTATATCTACATTCATGGGTTTATACATCAATTGCTCCAATCGCGTCTAATACTGATAATCTATATGTAAGAATTCTTCTTGCCGTTGTTTTTGGAGGTAATTACATAAACACATAAAAAGTAATAGAATAACAGTAGGAAATGTTCTGACAACCCTTATACTCCTTACAGTAGACTAACTTCAAATTATTATATCGTTCACAGTTAGATGGTATTAGTGAAATTTGACAACTATAAAGGAAGAAATTAACGAAATAGTAAACAGGGAAACTGAAGCATGGAATCAAAAGGATGTAGAAAAACTGTTAAGTATTTTCCATCAAGACATGGTATGGCCTTGGCCAGAAACTTCAAAAGATCATGATCCGGCAAGTTGGGTAATGGGAATGGGTCGATTTGAGCGTCAAAGATGGAAGAATACTTACGAGGAATTGTTTGGTTCTCATATGTTAATCCATAATATTCGCAATATTCAAAAAATTGTTGTTTCTGAAGAGGGTGATGGAGCGTTCGCGGTCGTGGATGTTGATACACTATGGAGAAACATAAATACAAATATGAACTATCATTGGAAAGGTAGGGCCTGCAAGATATATACAAAGGTAAAAGAAGAAAGAGGTTATGTTTGGAAGTTAATATCTCATACGGGTCTGTTGGATTATCCTTCACCTTGAATATATATCTTGAAAATGCCTACTAAAATTTAAATTTGTTATTGCGTTTCTGCATTTGCGGGCCAGTTACAAATAAGATACGAGCTATCCGTTATCCGGTGTGCTACTTCGCAGATAGAAATATGATAAGATTGGAGAAAAATATCAGTTCTTTATGACTCAGTCCTACTAATTTTTCAAAAATTGCAAAGTATAATTAAATATTTACTCGATATATTGGCTATGCCAAGCCAAGTCCGTTGTCTGTCCTTACCATGGATTATGTAGAAGAACTAGCCACTCTTTTTAAACATCTTATTACAACAATAGGTCTGTATGCAATATCTTTTGCTGATCCATTTCCGGGCTCGAACATTTTAAGGATAATAGGAACAAACCATCACTCATAATTATAAATTCAATGATGCAGCGATAGGTGAATTGTATTTAGCTTTCAAATCAATAGATTGTTAAAAACTATTAGGTGTATTATTATTAATAGAGTCGTTTGGATACAGTATTAAAAACAACACTAAAGCGTCAAATGCCTTATCTCATT
>JAPSGR010000124.1 GCA_031177355.1 Candidatus Nitrosocosmicus sp.
TTCATTCTTGAAAAAGCAAGATATTATCTAAAGGCATGATACCCGTTGATGTGGGTCGGGTCGGAGGAGGCTATATTGGCTTGTATTCTACGAACAGAATAACTAATAATGATTAAATATTTATCCATAGTAAAAAGTAATAACCGTTAAATCCGATCCGTTCAGGACGTAATGCCAGATGTATTTAGAAACAGGCTAAAATGGTATAACGGCATCTGTGATGTTGTTATGAGTTTGATAAACTACAGGGTAATGGATATTGGTTAGATGAATAGCAAATGGACAAGATAGAGCACATTGTTGATATTCTCTAATTATGCAAGAGATTTTATGTTTACGAGTAATACTCCTCTTTAATTATTACCTTTAATTATAAAATAAAGGAAAATAGGAGGAGAATGCAAAATTATATAGATCTTACAATTGTAAATAAAGATGTAAAGAATAGGAAGATAAATTTTATCTAATTATTAGTTAGACTGGCTTTTAATTAGATTCAGTCGAATCTAATTCTATATTTACAAGTCCTATCCATTTACTATGATCTTGTTTGTCATCCAAGGGTGGATTACACAAATAAAATCGTATGTTCCCTCTTTTTCAAATGTTATCGAAAATGTGGTAATCGGAGAAGCACCTGGCGGAATCATATCTTTTGGCCACATCCAGCCAGAATTAATATACTTCTCATCGCCTTTCATTGTATATTCGGAATTAAGAGGGAGATAGGTTGCGGTTTCATTATTTGCACCAATAACATTTGGCAAAGATGATCTAGCGTTATCCCCTATCATGACTCTCGGGCTGTCAGAAGAATTTGAAGGTACAATATTTATCTCAACATTGGATGCATTGTTTACAGGTACAATGTCTTTTACGTTTTGGATTAAAAATGGTGCCTTAGGTGTAGCAAAATATTTACTCTCACTGATAAAAGTTGCAGTATGTGGCTCTAAGACAGGTGTTGGATTATACCATTTTACAGTATCACCAACGTTTATTGTTACTTCCCTTGGTAAAAAATTTACTGCAGCACTTTCATTTCCACCTGCAGCTACAAGGTTTCCTTCTGCATGAATAGGATAATTACTAAAAAGGGCTATATTTGCAGCCATAATTATTATGGCCAATATAATTTTATTCATTAACAGTGTGAGAAAAAGCTCCCTTATTAATACTTTATAATAGATGTATTTGTCACATTCATATGTTAGTTTACAGATGAAAATGATGTTTTGAGAGATGAAGGCGAAGCCTATGCTCACAAGCTAATGGGAGCAAGAGTGTCTGTAACATCAGTTCGATATCTTGGAATGATCCATGATTTTCTGATACTGAATGTCCTTGCCGATACTCCAGCTGCAGAGGAAGCCATATCTCAAGGTGCAGGTATCCTAAATAAAGTAATATATAGTTGAAATTCACAAATGGAATTGGAGTAAATAAATTTCCTTCTATTTTGATCTTTTCTTTGAGGAATATTAACATAATAATGTTCAGTATACAGAAAAACTAGATCCGACGATGTTGGGATTTGAATCTTCGTCTTTCAGACGCCGGTCCAATCAAAGACGGTTGTATGTTGATGAATTGTGAGGACTACAAAACTATATTCCTTGAATGGAACACGTGGGGATACTATTCAAGATTGAATAGAAACTAGAATTATTTTGACACAAGGGATTTGGAAAATGTTTAAATTATAAAGTCATTATACTACTACCAATAAAAGGATTATTAAGTTTGGGCGTATG
>JAPSGR010000037.1 GCA_031177355.1 Candidatus Nitrosocosmicus sp.
CGACGACGACAGTGGTAGCAACGACGACGACAGTGGTAGCAACGACGACGACAGTGGTAGCAACGACGACGACAGTGGTAGCAACGACGAGTAAAGATACAAAACTCCTTTACCTTTCTTTTTAATTTTTTATAATTACTGTATTATTATAACAAAATCTACATTTTAATAATCTAATATAAAAATTTCTTATCTAACTACTGAAATGAAAACACAAATTCTGTCCGATTTTTATCTTTGCCTTTGCACAGATAGACTATAGATTTAATGCTAGGGAACAGATGAACATTATGGTCCTTTCAGAGAAACAAATTCAATATGGGGGTACTCATTTCATTTTCCCAAAGAAAAAAAATTGAGTGAACATATCGAGGGCCTCAACTATACTGCCGACATTATAAGCAAATCATGTTTGCAAGTTTTCTTTTCGAACCAATAATATTTGCATAGCATTTAGAAAGAAATCTGCCATTATCTAGACACCTGCAAGTGAGTTCAATTATAACTCTGATAAATTATATCACTGAAGCATTGTTTATTTATCCTTACATCGATCTCTTACATGATGTAGCCTATCTTTTTCATGAATAAATTGCTTGCCGCATCTATGGCATTTTAAAACTACAAAATGATGTACTCTTCGACCATGTTCTATAAATTTTTCATACGTGTTAAACTTTTCTCCGTCCTTTTCACATTTGAACTTTTTTTGTAGAATATTCACAATAGTTTTGAATTTAAGATATTATTAAAGACATTGGTATTGTAATAGAAATTTATCTCAAATTGATAAAATTATATTAAATGGTAGCTTAATTTTATATAATATGTACTTTAATTGCAAAATATATCAATCGATATTAGACAACCTTTCTAATTTATAATAGTAGCTATATATGAAATGGATTACTTCACTAAAGCCTTTACTAGGATCGACATATATAATCGACGTCTATCTTATACTCATTTAGCACTCTATGTATTGCTTTTCTGGAAGATACATTGTATTGCCCCCGTTTATCTTCCATGAATTTGCTATGTTGACAGCTTGTATCTCGCAAGAAGATATTGTGGGGCTTCCAAGGTCTACTCTTTCTGCCATTAAGTTGCCTCTGAAATTGGCATGGTCCAAGCCCAAGACATGACCAATCTCATGCAAGGTAATTTGCTCAACCTGAGAAGAACTAAAGTCCCTATCATATGATTCCTCTGAAATTATTACTTCTGACTGTCGAATGAATCCAAATCGATCAAAATAGTTTACTGTTTTTCCTGCGATTTTCTTTCCGTCGTTCTTAAAAGAAATTTTAATGTCTTCGTTACTGTTGTCGGTTTCTACTAATCTGATACCACTCAGTTCATCGTTCCAGGAGCCTACGGCACTCCTTACGGCATCGATAAGATCGTCATCGTCTTCATCTGTATCGATAGAGTAAGTAAGAACGCCATCTGCTAGTTCGTAACCCCAAGTACAGCAGATCTGTATTATATCCTTATCTGAAAAATCATCATCATCATCATCATCATCGTCATGATCCCGCGCTAATATTGGATTTGTAGAATGTACAGTTGATAGAAGAATTAGAGTAAAAAAAAATACAAGAAACAACTTGGAGAAACTATTCATAATATAGTATGATATAGTAGTTATTGTATTTAACATATTTTCTGAACATTTATTTGTATTACTCCTTTGTCAAGTCACACAAAAATTATAAATATCCATAGTTTTCCCTAAAGAAAGTTATTTCAGATTTAGCTGCATATATATAAGTCATATTATTTCTATTAGACCGGATCATCTGATTGAGCTTTTGAAAAAATACTGTTTGTTATTGTATGTTCTATGACAATTATTAATTTAACTTGCTTGAGGTGGTAATTAGTAAATTTTCAGTATCAAAGATATCTGTTTTATATGCTAATAATATTTTCTGACCAATAATTTTATCTATGCATCTTTTAATGATGTTAAAACTTGTTTTCTTTTATTTTTAGCCAGGTTTTATTTTTTTTATATTTATACAATAAAGAAAATCAAATACATAACTCATTCCATTAGATTTGAGAGAATTGGATAGGATAGTCAGAATAATGGGAAATCTAAAGATATCGACATTGTTATGCAAGTAGAAAATCTTCCTCAACCCCATAAACAAGAATAGGATTATTTGCCAGTTCTCTAGCTTGATTTTTGTCATCAAATCTCTTTTTTTTGATTTCACGTACCTAGTTCAAAAAACCAACATATTTTTTAAGTAGAACTATTCAAACCTAATGCCTCAGATATTGTAATTGGGCTCCGTCAACTTCTCGTCATTTTGTAAACTAAATTAGTTGTAAAGTTTGGTCATATGATAAAATAGTAAAAGGATAAGAGGGACATATTTGTATATACATGTACTTATGCAAACGTACAAGATAACATCAAATCTCAAACTATTGATTCACAGGATAAAAACGAAACTCTTCTCAAAACCCAAAGCTAGTGAAGTCAATACCTAATTAATCCATCTCTGTTTTTATTCTATTCTTGATATCCATAACTGTATCTAATTCCTTACCATCAGATTCAAACTAGAAGCTCTTGGTATGTGTTTTTTTCTATCAAGATCTTTATACTCTAAAAGGTCGTGTTCATAGCATTCAAAAATATATACTAACAATTCTTTTCATCTTGAAAAGTTAAGATGGGAGTATTGGATTTGGATATGTCACCTATAATTCGAGAAACTCATGATTTAGAGTTAGGTCTTATTGCAACGATTCAAAGTCCGCAATTTGTTTATCATTCCAAAGCATACCTAGTATCTTTTTGTCAAAATGAGATAATATCCTCTTAACTACTCTAATATCCCTCAATCGATTACACGAGTGGCTAGAGTTATGCGCATTTCGGTAATTCAAAAACTTATCTATATAATGATAAATCAAAATTTCAAATCTTATCTATTGCCTTGCTAATCTCCAAGTTTTGACTAGTATTGATTATTTTATTAATCATTATTTATAATGTACATATGCATATACAAAAGATGTACAAAAGTAGTAATTACTAAAATTATTTGCAATTATTGCTTCTCTACTATTGTCTTTGTCTGTTTTTATTTGAATTATAATAACCTGTGTCACTTGCGACACAAAGCTTGAAGTAATTATCCTTAATAGATCTATACCACAATTTATTTAAAAATACTTTTAGCATCCGAGAACAATCGAATATTAATTTGATAAACAATTGTATCAATGCTGTTTGATCAGACAAAAAGATAATTCGAAAAGAGTGTATATAGCAATTACTCTTGTTTTACCAAGTTTATTTATCCAAATAAGTTAGTTTGTTTCTTTTTCATAAAAATCGTTATCTGATGATCCAATTCTTTCGCTATATTTCGAACTTTGTTATTGTAATTGATTTCTCATCAAAAAACATCAGAGATTAAGTGCTAATTTACGTAAGATACAAGCAGTCAGTTTATAATAAATATATCTTTCTTTTATTTTTACTATAATTTATCATTATTTTTTTTATAATATGCAATTATTAACTCTCCGTTACAGAAAATCCAGTAGCTTTTGGTATACGATTGCTGTTTTTTCTACAAACGGTGAATGTCCTGCATCTTTGATTACAACAGTCTCTGATGCTTTCAAAAAATTTTGAAATTGACTTAAAAATGATACCGGAATGAGTCTATCTTTTTCTCCCCAAATTATTAAGCATTTTTTATCTCTTAACTTGATAATTTGATGAGAATCTATAGTAGTTGATGTGCTATTATTAAAGGCAGATTCAAATGCTTCTTTTGCACCTGGCCTCTCAATTACTGAAACAAAAATATCTACAATAACGGGCAAAAGTCTTGACGGGTCAGCAAATAATTGCGCAAAAACTCTGGTGATTCTTTCATGCCTTAGTTTTTTATCGGTAGTTTTCACTGAATTCATATAATCCAAAAGAAGGGGGGTTGGCTTGCCTAATAAACCAGAAGAGTCAAATAAAACTAGTTTATCAACTATACCTGTGTTTTTAATTGTAAAGTCAATTGCAATATATCCACCAAGGGAATGACCAATGAGACAAATCTTCTCATCGGGGTCAATTTTCATACTAGCTATAAAATCTTTAATGAATTGACTAAAAAAGTCAATAGTATAGTCTTCTTTGGGCTTATCACTTCCACCAAAACCTATCAAGTCTACCGAGATAGTGTGAAATTTCTTTGATAATGCTTCAGGGATATCGCGCCAAACTATTGAAGATGATCCAAGTCCATGTACAAATAAAACATGGGATCTATTGCTAGTACCATACTCATCATACCTTATATTATTACCATTGATAGACTTGTACAAGTAATTACTTTCTCTGTTCGCACTAATAAAATTATATTCACCTTAAATGCTTGTTATTATTAGGCGCGGGAACTCAAAGCCATTTTCGGACTTAAAAAAAATATAGTTATGTAAGTATTCAAATCGCACCTATGCAGTAAAACGTGCCTTTATTTAAAATAGAAATATTCAACATTAAAAAAATATTATATAACTAGTTTTGATTAATAGATCATTTGAATAATCATTCAAGTTGCGATCCTAGAACTAAGGCTTACAAAAATGGCAAAACCTTTGAAGAATGCAAGACAGAAGCCCGGGCACTTGTATCAAAAATGATAAATGAAATTCCTACAAACGAGGAAATTACTTGGACCAAAATTTTAGAAACAGCAAATCATGATGAAATAGTCTATAAACTGATCTTAAAATATTTTAGAGAAATGGGATACGATATAGGAAACTATACTCGACCACGAGTGGTAAAAAATAATGGTTGAATATTTATATAAACAAATAGTTGGTAGACAGACAACATTATTCTGATGACAACCTATGAAACCTTCAATTAGAATTAGAAAAGGAGAATTAGCGTATTGCTTAAGTATTATTATAATTTGAATAGATATGGACGACGGTGACTAAATCAAACAAATTATTTATAATTACGTTTCTTATATTGGGAGTATTTGTGACACCAACACTACTATTTTATGATCCAGACCAAATTGCAAAAGCATCGATAGACACTTCAGACGATGGAGTGATGACCGATGATACTACCTCTGATGATTCTAATGCTATGATGCAATCGTCATCAAGTAGTAAAGGCTCAAATACACATGTGCAGGCAAAAAATACTCAACAATCTATCTATAATTGCGCTACAGGGCAGAAAGGAGTTATTATTACTCCTGGAAACTTTAAGGTCAATGCCGACAAGAAAAATGGTAAATGGCACGGAACTATCTCTATTAAAGGATCAACAGGTGAAAAAAGCGGAAGCATAGTGAGTGGAAAGGCCACTGGAATTTCCTATTCATTTAAAGGAAATCTGAATACAAAAAATACTCTATGCCATTTTCCTGGATTACAACTTGGCGGTACTTCCTTTGAACTAGGGTCTTTAACTTGTGGCACTTTAAAGACAATTAAATATACGGAATTATCGACAGGCAATACCAATCATTTCAAAGTTCTTATAACTTGTAGATAACAGGACTAGGCCTTTTATTTTTTTTAGCTTTTATGAAAATGTGTTTACACTCTAATCTGTATATTACAATATAGATAGGTAAAAACGTAAGAAATTACAAACTACAGATCTTGATAATCAAAGCACTTATCCAGAACCCTGAATTTAAACAGCGGATTGCTGAAAAATTAAAACATTCTAACATTTCTGTTGAATTCATTAACTATACAGAGGCTCTAATCCCACAAATAAGGGATTCTGAAATAATAATAAATAGTGTTGACAATATTGATAAACGACTTATAGATTCTTGTCCTAATCTTAAGATGGTACAACAATCTGGTATCGGTGTCGATGGCATAGATATTAAACATTGTTCAAAAAAAGGCATCTACGTAGCAAATGTACCGATGGCAAATGCAATATCAGTTGCTGAGCATACTTTTCTATTAATACTTTATCTATGTAAAAACATCAAACTAAACTCTTTAAACCCGTCGTCAAATGCTGGGTCGTTTATTCGAAGAGTACCAGATCGAATGGGAACTGAGTTATTTGGCAAAACTATCTTGATTATAGGCTTGGGAGTTACTGGAATAGAAGTTGCAAAAAGGGCAAAGGCCTTTGGATTGAAGGTCATAGCAGTAACAAAACATCCTTTTACAAAAACCGAAGGAGGAGACAAGAAATACTTTGTAGATAGTTTGTTTGGGGCAGACAAACTTTTACAAGTTCTTCCTCATGCCGATTTCGTTTCAATACATACTCCTTTAAACGATGACACTGAGAACATGATTGGAAAAAAAGAACTAAACCTAATGAAGCAATCTGCTAGCCTGATTAACGTAGCTCGAGCACCTATAGTTAATCGAGATGCTTTGTTAGACTCGCTTAAGGAAAAAAGGATAGCTGGAGCGGCATTTGATGTTTTTTGGAAAGAACCAGCGGATCAAAATGATGCTATGTTACAACTTGAAAACTTTCTTTTGACTCCGCATATTGCAGGATGGACTTATGAAGCAATAGATTCTATTTCAGATATCATACGTATCAATATAGAGAGAATGATTCGTGGACAAATTCCATTAACTATAGTTAACCGAGATGAGTGAGATTGGTAATGGTAATTGCACTATTACTTAATTTTCAGTGTCATTACTAAAATAAATTTTTATTACATGCTACTCTGATTCTTACAAAATCTGCATTTTGTTGTAATCATTCCATATCTAATATATATCGCGATAATTTATTGACCTGTATTTGTGGTAAAAAAAAGGAAGAAAGATAGCAATAAAATATTCCATGAAGATAATGCCAAGTCTAATCAAAGTGAACAAGACAAAACTGAAATATTAAATTCAGAAGAACGACCATTGCTTAACCAGAAGGCTTATAGGGAAAAAATACAAATTGCCGTCACTTCCATTATCGCCTCGTCTGCATTAACAATATCAAAATTCATAATAGCATTTTTGACAAATAGCTTGGGACTACTCTCAGAGGGTATGCACTCGGGATTGGATGTTTTTGCTGCTCTGATGACTTTATATGCTGTAAGGATCTCTCGTAAACCCCCTGATCCTGAGCATAATTATGGTTATGCCAAATTTGAAAGTTTGGCCAGCCTCGGAGCAGTGCTACTTCTGTTTGCTGTAGCTGGATGGATACTTTATGAGGGATTTGAACGCATTTTCCATAAACATGTAACCCCAGAAGTAACAGTATTTTCTTTTGGCGTATTGGTATCTTCTATTGTAGTTGACTATTGGCGCTCAAGAGCATTATATAGAGTCGCTAACAAATATGGTAGCCAGGCAATTGAGGCCGATGCTCTGCATTTTCGTGTCGACATGTTAACTTCTGCGGTTGTTTTGGTTGGATTAGCCATTGTCTTTTTCATTCAAATTCCAAATGCTGAT
This sequence comes from Candidatus Nitrosocosmicus sp., assembly GCA_031177355.1. Lineage (GTDB taxonomy): Archaea > Thermoproteota > Nitrososphaeria > Nitrososphaerales > Nitrososphaeraceae > Nitrosocosmicus. The sequence continues at coordinate 7,453 of JAPSGR010000037.1, forward strand.
GCCTATGCTGCCATTGTGGTTGCAATCCTAATAGTCTATACTTCTTTAGGATTGGGAAGAAGAACGTTAGATGTTCTGTTGGATAAAGCCCCAAAGGGTATCCAAGGTCAAATACATGAATCAATAACTGGCTTTGAGGGAATTCGAAGGGCTCACAGTATTAGAGTAAGGAAGGTAGGGTCAGATACATTCGTAGATCTCCATATTGAAGTGCCTAGAATTTATACACATGATAAAGCTCATAAAATAGCTACGAATGTTGAGAATAAAATTAAAACTGAAATACTTCCAAATTCTGATGTTGTAGTACATGTTGACGCTGTAGAGGATGATATGACTGAAACAATCAAAGACAAGATTAGACTTATTTCAGAGGACTTTCCTGCTGTTAAGAACATTCACTCCATTTACCTTTCAAACGTTGTTTTAGATACCAGTGATGCTGAAGAACAGAACAAAAGATCTGATAAACTGTTGCAATCTTTACATCTTTACTTGGATGTTCAAATGGATGATAAACTAGATTTTAAGATTGCACACGGTGTAGTCGATGAATTTGAAAAGAAAATAAAAATGGAAATCCCGAATATAGTGCGCATAACAACTCATATTGAAACAGACATGGACGTAGAATCTTCAGTTGGGCAAGAAGAATTTGCTGATCAGCCTTTTTTAAATAAAATCAAAGAAATGGCCCTCTCGATTAAAGGGGTAACGGAATGCAATGATATTTCTCTTGTTTATGTTAAAAAGGAATTGCATATCACATTAACTATTAAAATAAATCCTCAACATATTACATCTGATAACGAGATCTTTGGCGATACTGACAAGAATTCAACAATTACAAATAGTAATAATCACAGCAATGACATTTCCGTAGAAAAGGCTCATACTATATCAACTTTAGTTCAAAATTTACTCTTACAAAATACCAGTGCATCTAGGGTTATAGTGCATGCTGAACCTGTATGATAAGTAAGAGGTAAGAAAATTCTGGGGAAATTTACTCGATAACTCCTTAGTAGAAAAGTTGATACTATTATCTATTAAATTAATGGCTTTTTATATTTAAAGGACTATCTCTAACCCCAAAAGTTATCTTAATATCTATTATAACATATGTGAAATTTTTAATATTGCTAGCCCCATCATAAGGGTGCGATATCTTGTTAATTCATACCCACATGCATTTTATAACAAAATGATCCTTTTATTTGACACGACAAGTAGTTTTTGTTTATTTTTGATATGACACAATTATTATTATTTGTACTTGCCTAAAAAAAATATAACATATTAGAAGCAGTAGTCGGAAATGATTGCCTGTCGTATCTGGTGATTCAAAGCATATTAAATAACTTTGCCTACAAAAAAATATCAGGATATTGAGTTATTATGATGTTACCTATTTTGGATCTTGGTTGAATTATTGTTGAAATTTTGTTATGTTTAATTACATTGGATACACAAAAAGGCAAAGTTCTATAAAATTTCAAAGGAGGTTAACAAAACTATTAAACTGTTTGATTACTTCTGCCTATTGTGGGTAAAGTTTACACAAGCTTTTGGAATGTTAGCAATTTATTTGATACTTCTTTGACATCCATTGGGTCTGACATTGAGTTTATCCCATCTAGAGGTTGGAACACTATAGTAAAAAACAAAAAGATTGAAAACTTAGCCAAGACTATAAGTTCTCTTCATAAAGAGCAGGGTCCAGATCTGTTGGGTCTTTGTGAGGTGGAAACTGAATCTATGGCTTCAGAACTGCTTGCCAAATTGCCTTTAGAAAAAGAATATGCGGTTGCCGATTATTTGGACGGACCAGATGTTCGAGGCATTGATACGTGTTTATTATATTCGAGGAAAAAATTTAGACTTAATTCGTTACGAGGCTACAATGCTAATTTGCGATACCCTACAAGAGATATACTTGTAGCTAACTTTACGCTCCTAGAAAACAACTCCGAATTGACAGTTTTTGTCAACCATTGGCCATCTAGAGCAGGTGGTCGTTACGAAACGGAACCGTGGAGGATAGCTGTTGCCGAAAACTGTGCAAGGGCTGTGGAAGAGATACTCAAAATCGATCAAAAAGATTTAGAAAATCTTCCAGTTGATTTGAGATATGATGAGAAAGCCTTATCGCAATTAAATCAGAAATGGAATAGAAATATTCTTTTAATGGGTGATTTTAATGATAATCCCTATGATAGGAGTGTTTTAAATTATCTACACGCTACACCTGACAAAAATAAATTGCTTAATTGGGATGAAATATTTTATCATCCAAGCTTAAAGAGATGGCCGACAAATAGACAAACTGACAAACATAACTATCTCTTTTATCAGGCATATTTGTTTAATTGTATGTGGTCCAAAATACCTGATGGCACTATACATTATATTGATGGGCTTGATTTATTCGATCAGTTTATCGTGTCTAGAGGATTGCTTCATGGCACTCAGAAACTCAAGATAAATTTAGACGAAATTAATATTAACAAAAATACCCAAATGGATCATAATTTGCCGGAGACCAGCTTTGACGTTAGAGATCGAAACAAAATACATCCAATGTATAAACATGTCCCCATGAGATATGAGTATCAAAGGATTCGACAAAATGGCGAATTTGAAGATTTATCTCCTGGCAGAACTATTTTTACAGGATATAGCGATCACTTTCCAATAGAATGCACAATAGAAGTTCTCTGATCACAAGTAATATTATGTGTGACCAAAAATGCTCTCTTCTCAACTCTGAAGCATTTTCAGTGTTTATATGAATAAACATCCCAGATCAATATCTTGCTCAAAAATATTGTTATTGTAGAGCAAAAAAATTTCCTTTTTTTAATTTTACTATTTGTGTTTTAAAGCGTATTTTGTTATGCTTAAACATTATTGTCAGTATCAGGAGTTTGTGGATCATACGCCGATTTAAATGAAATTGAGCATTCTATAAAATAGCCAAAATTTATTATGCTGAATACTTTATTACATTATAATAATGCAGAACTGGGATGAAGAATTAGCAAAAATAATGGAAAAAAAACTTAAACAATATAAAGACCTGACTGAAACAAAAAAAGATCCCTTTGAATCCGATTCTAATATGAATATTAATGCTCCAATTACCTTGACTGATTATAACTTTGACGAAATGACAAGGAAACATCAATATCTGGTTGTTGATTTTTGGGCACCATGGTGTGGTCCATGTAAAATGGTTTCTCCTGTCATTGATCAGCTTGCTTATGAACTCAGTGGAAGAGTGGTATTTGGGAAGCTCAACGTGGATGAAAATCCTACTGTTGCGAGTCTCTTTGGAATCCAAAGTATTCCAACACTGATGATATTTAAAAATGGAACAGCAGTAGATGGAATTATGGGTGCAGCCTCAAAAGCTCAAATATTAGCTACCATTTCCAAATACACTTAAAACCTTTTAATAAATTGATAAATGTATTTTTAATGCATATGTTCCTTAAGTGATAACAGTAGAAATTAAAGATCTAGACTTTCTATTTTACAAATCAGAAAATTAGGTTTGTAGTAGTACAGCACGGAAAGATTTAGTTCCAATATTCTCAGGGCTTGTTTGGTCACCTTCTATGCTCTGAAAAATTGTTAATAATCATTTCCATACCGTATCCTATACTTTTCTTGCTGTTTATGAGCATTTTAGTATTTCAATTTTTCATCTTGATCCTAATTCGCTCTTATACCAATACGTTACAACTATAATTAACGAGTCCTAGTTTTGTTGTTGTATTAATATCATAACAGATCAAAACTAAAAGAGATGTTTATTCTCTAGGTGAATATCTCACTGATTCTCTTTGCTTATCCGAGGATTTCTTACGCGAAATCTGGTTCTTAAAACTATCACTCATTTCGTCAAAGATTTTTGCAATATCGTATTCATTTGTGGAGGTATATGAATAACGTCTATATGGTGAAATTATACTCGCAGAAATTTCATATCTTTTGCGCTCGCCAGTAATATCCTTAATCTTAATTTTGCATCTCGCCTCAACGATTTCTGGGGAAATCTTGTACATCAATTTAATTGTATTTGTGAATTTAGATTTTACTAATTCTGACTCAATGGGATCCTCTGGTAAACCAATTATATACGCAGGGATCTCGCTTTCAACTTGTTCACCAAGAAGGGCAATGATATCTCTATATGTAATTATGCCTAACACGGTCTCCATCGATTTAATCAAAGCGTAAGTTGAGTTAGATTTTAGCATCAGATCAATTACTGAATTAATGGTTTCATTTGGGCTAATGGTGATTATATTTTTGTCTGCTATTCCTCTTGCAGCAAGCTCCAGCCTATGCTGTTCGTGGTCAGATATCATGGCGTCTCTTGCAATCCTTCCAGAGGGTAACAAAGTTTGTAAAATGTCTGCTGAAGTAATAATTCCTACAATCATATTCTTACCTTCCGAAGTTTGTTCGACTACTGGCAAATGATCGATCATGTCCTTTACCATTATGTTTCTTGCAGTTGCAACTTTATCTTCTGGACCAATTGTAAGAAGTTCAGGAGTCATCAAGTCTGAAGCAATTATTCTCTTGTCAAAATTTATCTTCTTTTTCACAAAAGTATCAAAAATATATTGTAAAACTCTTTTAGAGGATAACTGTCCAATCACTTCCTGACTATTTTCATCAATGATAGGCAGTGCACGAAGTCTGTGGAGGCTCATTATTCTTGCAGCATTTCCAATAGAATCAGAACGAGTAAGGCTGGGAATTCTCTTACCGATAGTGGAAGATTTCATCGTGTTTATATCTCTCGCAACAAGTGTATCCCTCATGTTTAAACAAATTATTGATTTGTCTTGCATTTGAACAAAAACTTCATGAGAATTTTCATTGAGCATTATTCCAATAATTTTTGAGACATGGATGTCTTCTTTTACCAATACGGGCTTTTCCATAAGGTCACTAATTTCCTGACCTCGGATATCTTTCAGATGGCTATATAATTGTCTGCTAACCTCTTGTGAAATCATACATTAGATAAGAGACTAATATTATTTTACATTTATGCAATACATATTAGTGTAATTATTGTTCAACGCGTGATAAAATAAAAAAAGATCTTTGAACCCAAATTTTATTGAGCAGTTGGATATTTTGTATGGATGATTAAAATAATTGGATAAATTTTTGTTATTGCTGTAGGTTATTGAAAACTAATATGAGGAATTTATTTTCTTTTGTTATATTCCTTGTAGCGTCGAGTGAATTCTTTCTCAATTTCTTCTTTCTTTATTATTTCGCCTCTTCTACCAGGTGTTCTTACAGCTTGCTGATTAACTTGTCGTCTTTCTTCTTCTAATTCATTATATCCTCTCTGATGATCATTAATCTGCTGCCTTTTTTTTTGTAGTTCCAAAGCGTAGGATTTTCTAAAGTATTCTTCTTCCGAATTAATGCTTATATTATTATTCTCTAGCTCCACAATATTGTATACCTACTAATGTTATATCAACATTTAATTATTTGTAACAAAGACTAGTTAATCTGCCGAAATTTTAACATCTCTGGAGAATTTAAAAGATTTATTTCACTTGTAATATAGTGTATTTGACCATTGATTTGATTTTACTTCTAATAATTGACTTACGATCCTGATAAAATAATTAACCTCTTTTGATTTACTATTAGCTAAAACACGGTCATAAAACTGAGTCTATTAGTTAAACAAATTCAAAACAATAACTTTAATGATTCGATAGTTGTATTGTTTAATCCAGATGAGTTCTATAATACTCGCATCAAGATCAACAACCTATTTGGTTTTAGTCGCAATATTTGCTGGCCTTTATTCCTTCAGTCCTGTGGCTCATGCCCAGAACACTACAAATAGTTCAGAAATCAATCAACTCTACAACCAAGCTAAAAACACTTCCTTGGGCCTTGTAAATCAAGTTCCTGGTGAATTAAAAGATGCCTACAACCAAGCTAAAAACACTTCCTTGGGCCTTGTAAATCAAGTTCCTGGTGAATTAAAAGATGCCTACAACCAAGCTAAAAACACTTCCTTGGGCCTTGTAAATCAAGCAGCTAACCTAATAAAGAATGATACTAATTCAACCATGTTATTAAACCAATTGGAAAATGATTTTGGCAATCTGATCAATGAATTTAAAAGCTTCTTATCCAGGTAGTTAAAAATCTCTATATTCATTTTTTTACAGAACCAGTTTAACAAAAAAATTCAAAACTGTAACTTCATAGATGATGCTAACAAACCCTAATTACAGAGTTGTTACTTTCTTAGGAACTCTCATTTTAGATTAATATACCTTTATTTTTAGTTATTCTATTGTGATCTGGTTTTTTTTTGTGACTACAGTGGTAACGATAGGTAGAATCGAAAAATATTGCTTTTTTCAATATATAAATACATTCAAATCTTGTCAGTATAAATGTCTCATCTACAGTTAAAAGAATCAATTTATTTATATTTATATAAATCAGAATCAAATCATAGACATGAAAGGGTTAATTATTTATGTTAAGGAAAGTAGTTTTAATGCAGTTAAACAAATCTTAGTCAATAACCAAGTAGGCGGCATTACCTACTTTGATATAATGGGGCAGGGACCGCTTGATAGGGAAACCACAGAAAGAATAGTACAAGGCTACAAGACAGGAGAAAAATATACGCCAGAATTCGCTCGTCGAACTAGGATTGAAACTGTTGTAGATGACTCCAAGGCCAGTGCAATAATTGAGGCTATGAAGAATGATAGCAATGTGCATGGTAAAATTTTTACCTTTGATATAACAGAATCCCACGACTTGTAGTTCGTATTCTTAAATTATTTTGTGGTTTTACTTACAATTATATGACTTAGTCGATGTCGACACAATAACTTTGTTTTCGATTATTTATAATATTAATTAAATACTTAAACTAAGACGGACGCTAGATTATTACCATAATAACCACCTCAATAATAAACTACTGAATAGACTGATACTAATCTTAGTGAGAGTTTGAGTAATAGTTCAAATCAAGGGGTGCGTGCCTTATATGTCTTCATTTGATGCTCGAAACAACATGATTGGAGCAGGCAATGCCAAACGGCGGGTCTTTATCTTTTGGAATTATTGTTGCATCCATACTACTCTAGATTTTCAATCTGTTTATGATCAATGTCTCAATTCTTATTGATAGTATTACATGTAATCTTTATAGATAGCGTAATATAATAAAGTAACAGGTTACCGTATTTTTCATATATATAACTTTTTATAATTTATCAATAGTTGTTCTTTGTATGAGTGAAAATAGAAATGGAGATGTGAATCCATCTAAGAATTCTGATAGAAAATTCTCTAGGGAAATATTGTTGGCCAAATGGGAAGATCGATTTGTGGCCTGGCTCATTGATTTTATAATAATCTCAATAATAACCAACATTTTATTTTATGTTTTTTCGGCTCAATATTCTTTTCCATTTTGGGGGATTTACTTTGGGGAAAATGGAATTGGTATTAAACAACCTTATGAATACTTTGTTGCTAGTTCAATTTTCTTCATTTATTGGGTGATATTAGAGTTTTTAACAGGGCAAACAATTGGAAAGAAAGTTGTTCATATCAAGACCTGTAATTTATTTGGAGAAAGGGCAAACATTACAAAAATTGCTATAGAGGCATTTGGCAAATCATTTCTTTTGCCGATTGACATTATCTTGGGTTTGATCTTTTCTAGCAGAAGAAGACAAAGAATTTTTAACAAAGTGAGTGGAACAATCGTCATAAAACTACGAAAACCTGAAGAAGATGAGAATGATACTATAAAATATGTAAAGGACCAGTGAGAATCAAATTCTCTCTTACTTTATGTGAGTCATTTCGAGTTTAGAGAAATTATCATTTAATTGATAATCTGTCTGTCATCCGCTTGTATTATTCGTTAGATCTAGTATGACTATTGCATTATTTTGTAGTGGTACATCTACAATATTACTTACAGAGTCAACTATTGTCCCATTTTCTAGCAGAATTGAAATATCAGCTTTTGACTTATTCTGTAGAATATCTTGTATAATTGGAGAATTTTCAAACGAATTCCATATCTGTAGGAACTGTCCTAGAGAAAAAGAGATCTCGTTAGGGGATTCAATATGGATAATTCCTGAATCGTCATGAGTATGCAACCAAAATAGACAATCATTTGGTATTATTCCAATATCCGAAGGGATGGTAACATTTTGACCTTGATTTTTTATTACGAGCATTGTATGGTTATGGTATAAAAGATGCTCAGTCTCATCACATGTTATTCCAGAGATATTTTTGGGAATTCCTAATGCACTGGAATCACTTGGAGCACTATTATCTTGCCCAAAGATATTGTAATTAGAAATTTGGCTAACGAATAACATTACAAAAAGTGACAATATTAGTGGGAAGGTAACTGTCATAATGCTTCTCATTATTATCAGATGAATATAATCCATTATTTAAATTGCTAATTGCAATTGAAGCGTTTAGCTAAAATGACTAATAGGCTTTTATCTTTAGGCTTTGAATTAGCATAAACAAAAGAGAAAAAATAAAAAGCCGAAGTATCAAACAATACACTTTGAGTAAAAAGTATCCTTTATGGCCATTTTGGAGTGGAATTGGTCTCGCTCTGTTTGGAATAATATTAGTTGCAATGCGCACTAATGCGCGAATTTCGTTCGTTTTTTTCGGCCTAGCTCTCTTCTTATTTATTATATGGATTTATCTGATCCTAAAAACCGATAGAAAAAAGAAATCTCAGGAGTTGGATCACCAAAAATGTTTATGCCCAATTTGCAAGCATGAAGTTGTTAATATGTGTGTTAAACAGAAATGTCCTTGCTGCGTCGATATGAGGGAAGATACTGTAATTGGTCATTCTATACATTAATAATATAGCTGATCACAGTGATGTGACATATTTGTTCACTCTTCAATAATTTAATGCATTAGATTTTGTAGGTTGGTAATATTTGTAGCAATATCCATAGGCAAAACATTGGATACGAATAATTCTATTCTAAACATTTTAAGAGATTCGCTGTCTACGGGAAGTGGTTTGGATACTTCTCGCAGACATGAAATACCTATTAATTATAATTTGAACAATTCAAATTATAATTAAATAATATAACACTACTCAAATATTTAAATTTGATTATAGTATTTAATGCAAAGTTTTCATTGAAGTAAATGAATTTCATAAGTATTTGCTCTAATTTTGATCATCGACAATGTATTCATTAAATTTCTTTCTTTTGGATAACCCACCATGCGACTGGTATCAAAATCCACTATCCTATTACTGTTTAACTTTTAACGAATCTGGTTAATGCTTTTGAAGCATTTCTCCATGAATAATTAATAATAGACTTTTACCGGATAAACTATGCCATCTATATTGATTATATTTCTTGTTCGATAAACATACATGATCGATGCTACTGGAAGATCTCTTTTCCGTTAACTTCAAAGCCTTTTATTAGTGTGTGAAAAATTCTCTGTACCTTTCATAAGAAAGAAAGGACGTGGTTAATGTAACACAAAATATACATAATGTATTATTATAGGAAGGAAAAGTTATTTCAATGATTTTTTTGACATGCGATAGTAATCATTATATTTAATTTATGAACCATCATTGACTTTTGCTATAAATAAGAACTCAACTACACTAGAACTTGAGTTTACATAAAAAAAATGTAAAAAAATTTTAGATTAGAAGAGGTTAGACACTAATATTGCATTCCTTGTTTGTTTTTGCTTTACAATTAATGTCGTGTCTCCAACTGCCATTATAAAAAATTTGTAAATGGATAGAGTTGTCCGAATTCTTTTGTATCCGAGTTGTACCATTTTCTGGGTTTCCATCCTTATTTCTATCAAATGTTTCTAGAAATTTGCGCATATTAATTGTGAAGATTTGTTCAATAATAAGTATTGGATTTCAGCTTATTTTCGATGTAAGGACTGTATTTCTAAAAAAATTAGGGTAGTTATCGCCCAAAGTAGGATTTTACATGTGGTCTGAACATGTAATAGATTATGATTCCACTTATAATAATTCCTATAATGTGGCTTCCCAATCCCATAATGACAGACGAAGTAACCGTCCCAGTAATTATAGCCGACACAATTTGGATTATGAGACCTATAATAGTTACTACGACAGTAACAATCCATGCCCAGCCTTTGCCTTTAAGTAGGCCGTAAGACACGACAAGGTATGCAATTCCCAAGATTAACAGAATAATTCCTAGAACTAGGGGCACCATTCCCAAAGCTGCAAGTTCGGCACCCTCAATGGAACCAGCGCTAGTTTGTACTGTCTCAGTAGAAGAAATAGACAAGAATGCCCCAGCACCAATCAGACTAAGTCCGCCAAGTAAAAGGAAAATTCCGCCTATAATTATTAAGATCGCGATAATTGTAACGCCCGTAGGTCGTTTTGTATTTGTAGTCAAATTAATGCCAAAGTTATTATCTTATACTATAATATATTAATTTGTATTGTAATTAAAAATATTTATGCATTACAAATCATCGGATTCTAAAAGTTAGACCATGCCTAAATAGGAGTAATATTTGAAAGAGGGCTGTTTTCTTAATCGCGCAATATTGCTTTCGAGGGATACAATCCTTGATTTGTAAAAAAATACATTGCCGGCGGTTCCAAGTCATATTCAGTATGGGACATATTAGTAATACATAAAAATTAGATTGGAAACATGTCTTAATGAAATGGTAATCAAGCACAACAATACTGAAATAAACAAGTACTTTCCAACTCTTTCTGTACATAGTAGATAATACAGAGTTACCGCGGCAGGTATTTGAAATGGAATATTGTATATCATGCGGGTTTGGATAACATCATTACTCAAAAATATGGGTACGACGCAAAATAGCAGCAACACTGCCATAAATAGGCTTAACACTGGGAATTTGTCATAGTAATAAATCCAACCAATACATAATATAAGAAGTATAGAGTTAGCAGTAATTCCTCCATTTTGGATATTAAGTGAATAATTTAAATTTCCCCAGCTGTTGCCAAAATTGTTAGGCGTTAAAGTATGTATAAACGACTGAAAGTTACTTGAGTGGTTGATTGGATTTGTTTCAAAATATAACGTGTTAATGCTAATTCCTATAACGTAAGGTAGTATGAAAATTACTGAGATAATAGTAATTTTCAGTAACTTATTCCTTAACACAACGCTTTTATCTTGCATGATAAGGATTATTGCAAACAAAAACATGATGGGGCTGATAACAATCCACGTATACAGATGAGTGAATCTTAAAATAATTAGAAAAACTGTTAAGATTACAAGGTATCTAATTTGTGACAATTTTGTATATTTTGCTATTCCATAAATAGAGAAAAAACAAATTATCAAGGCTAACCAGTTAGCAATGAACCCTGCATATACTCCAACTAGTATTTGAGGAGATACAGTTGTCAAAAATGCTGAAATAAGGGATATTTTAGTATTGTTTGTAAATTCCTTTACTAGTAGGTAAATTGATATTACTAGTAAAGGGGATAATATCATAGGGATAATAGTATCAATCATTACATCTAAATCAATGGGTATTATTTTTGATACCATTATTATAAAAAGAAACGTGAAAGGTCTATCTCCTGAAACAGCGTTCGGATGGGTTCCAAATGGAATTTTAAAGGACTCTATAACAACATCCTGAAACGTATTATTATTAGAAGTTAATGTTTTGATCGTGTAACCGTAATTCCCGGTGTCAACTGATATGCTTTTATTTTCTTCGTTAACCATAGGCAAATGGGGTAGAAATACAATCAGAACAGAAAAAATCAATATTAAACTTAAAGCCAAACTTTTGTTAATTTTTTTCATTGGCTTGTCTTTGAAACTGTAATTTATCAATTCCTTCCCATTTGAGATGAATAGTTTTGCAATAAAATCAATGATATACTTTATTGGTAATGCAAATAAAATGATAAAAACGAAAACCGGCGAAAAACTAGAAGATATTAAGAATAATTCATAAAAATAGTTTCTTAATATATTTATATTTTTATCAAAATCAAACCAATAAGATAAATTAATCAGAAGGCCAATACTGGACAAAATGGCCAAGCCCACGGAGAAATATATTAACAGCACGTGCGGGTTAATCAAAAACAACCTCTTTTTATTCTTTAGGCCTGTGTAAATTATGGTAAGACAGATGGCCATAAAGATAGTGACCTGAATATTAGCAATGAATAGATAGAGTTGGAAATACAATAATAGGGCTGTAGCAAGTATACCTGATACAATAATCGCCTTAATGGGGTTGGGCATTTTAGAAAGTTGAATCAATATGGCATTGCCTACCATCAGTATCATTACATCTACAAAAGGATTGATTAATGATAGATCAATAATTAGATAGTTAGTAATTCTTTGATAAAATGAGTATATAGTGATATCAGAAACTGAAAAA
>JAPSGR010000094.1 GCA_031177355.1 Candidatus Nitrosocosmicus sp.
TATATCCATGGGTCTACAAGATGTGATGGATTTTAGGGAAGGAGACGCAGAAACTACTAACTTGCCATCTTCCACGTTTGACGCAGCACTTTGCAGGTTTGGCCTTATGTTTTTACCCAACGTCAAAGCAGGATTATCAAACATTCACGAGTCATTGGTAAATGATGGAAAGTTTGCTACAGCGGTTTGGGCTTCTCCCGATAAGGTTCCGTTTATTTCACTACCTTTTAATGTATTGTTGAAGGAAACTAACAGCCCCCCACCTCCACCAAATACACCTGGTCCTTTCAGTCTATCTGATGAAAAATTACTAAAAGAATATTTTAACAGCTCGGGATTCAAAGATGTTACTATTGAAAGACAGGATATGATTTTTAACTTCAAGTCAGCGGAAGAATTTACAAATTTTGTATGTGAAACGGCATCTCCAGTTCAGGTAATACTATCCAAGCAATCAGAAGAAAGAAGAGAAAAGTTACTGCAGGTTATAACCGAAACAGCGGCAAATAACTATACTGATAAAAATTCAGGTTCAATTAGACTAAGGAATGAAGCAATATGCATTGTAGGAACTAAATAATAATAGTTACCTAATAAGGTGGTTTAATAAGAAGAAATTAGTTAGAATAAAAAAATTTGTAGATCTGAATCGAGCTATACAATTTAGGCTACTCTTTACAGACACCAGGTTTTCCAGGGACTTCACCTGCTGTTCCACCCTTGCATCCTACCACAACAAGTTCATCTGCTTCAATATCTACTGAACTATCCTTCGGTGTGTTACTACTTAAGAATTGACTTTCTAGAACTAACAGGCGGCTGTCGCTTGGGTTATCAAATACGATGATATCATATGGAAAACAATCTGTATCTGTTTTGGGATTACATCCAGTTTTATCAGGATCATTTGGTGCAGCTGCGAATATACTACTTGTAGGAAATATGGAACATGTTAGTAATGCAAATGTGACTACCATGGCAATTACTGCACGTTCGTGTTCTTTCTTTTTATTATGTTGAGTTGTTATTTTGTTACTCATATCATCAATAAGGAATAAAAAATATATTGGATTTGCTAACCGATTGCAATACTCTAATATTCTAATACTTTTAGAACTTAAAATTTATGATGACACGTCACACGCAAAGACAAGGTTTGAGGCAGTAAAGTATCACATGGTCTTTGTAATTAATTTTAAATAGATATCATGTCATTTAATATTGTATTGCGTTATATGAGTTAATAAAGTAACGTCATCAAAACTAATAGTGATGTTCTAATCAAGGAGAATATAGTTTTTGTAATATGAATTGGACTTGTTTATCAGATATTATTTCGTTCCCACTAATACAATAAAATTATCGTTTTCAAATCTTCTTAGACTATTAGAGTATTGCAATTTAAGGATAAATTCTAAATAATTTGACTTTCTATCAAAGTGTATGAGTAAAAGATCACATATTAAAATGAATAAGCTGAGTCAGGATGGGAAACTATGTCATATTTTCTTATCTGTAGTGGCAGCCCTAACTCTTTTAGCCAATTCCCCAATGATTATGGATGTAGCAATAGCAACTCAGGGTGAAAATCAGGGTAATTTTATTATACGGGCTACTCTAGTTGACGATTTAGATATTGATATTGATCACGTTTTCTCTGATTTAGTGGATATATATGTAAAAGAGCATCCTGGATACGGTCATTTTAACATAGATTTATCTGATGCGTTATACAGTGACACATCTAATGGAGAATATACGACTGATATAGTAATGCCATCTGGAGTGATAGAGGTAAACGAGACATTTCACATCTGTATAGAAGGTTCTGTAACTGGCGGGGGTAGTGGAATGATATGTTATAATCTCTTAAATAATCCTCAACAAGGACCAGAGGAGATAACCATCAGGGTATAAATTTTGGCTAATTTAATAAATGTTAACTTGAAAGTATTTTTTCCTTCAATATACTTTTTTGTTCAATAATTTGAGTTTGGATGCAAAGGGTTTAGTAATAGATATATTACGAGTCTAAACATTCCATGAGCGAATCAGTATCGACATCTAAAGAAAGTGAATTAACAAGATTGATGGATATTCCAAAGAATATATATTGCCTGCTTATATTCTAAAGAGACTCAAATTTTGTAGATTAATATTGATGAGATAAAGAATACCATCGAATACAAGGAATTATGATAAATCAAGAAAAGCTTTGATAAACAACTGTCAGAACTTTAAGAACTTTTCATCAAATCAAATCAAACAAGTTTATTGTAAAGTTTAGATGGGCAGTAGTAGACGAGGTTTCCGTAAATGTTGGAGGAACGGTATAAATATCAAGAGATGGAATTGCATTCTTTAAGGTGAGTTTTTGATTATCCGCATATGTTATGAGAAAAGTTTCTCTAACTGGAATCAATGTGAATGCATCAGGGTTTTGAGGATTGGGACTTTTGAAGGTGTATGAAGTTATAATTTCCGAATCAGTGACTATAATATTTGAACCTTCAGTAACCTCATATCTCACAGGATTATTTTCAAATGTTTCGATAGTCAAGTAATCTAATTTGTATTTGGTTTGATCTGCGTCCTTTTTACCATCTTTGAGGTATACAAGGGTGTTTATATTCTCTGCATTTGCCGTTAGGGGAATATAGATAATTAACAGAATAACTATACCTGATATTATCAAATGTTTATATGGCAAATCTTTATTCTCTTTTAACTAATCCCGTTGCGGTTACAACTTCCGACGCGTTATTGTATGTCTTGTCTTCTATTTGTCCCAGCAATTCAGTTAACTTTTTATCTGTATTTCTACCAATTACAGAATTTATAATTGTATTTTTATCTGCAGGATAAATAATACCTTTTAAAATATCAGCTAATTCAACTGATGAAGGATAATCTTTGACATCTATTTCTTTTTGCATTCCAGATATATCCTCTTGTCTTTTCGCAGTTGAAGTATAATCGTCAGTCATGGTAGATTATGTTTGACAAACTATTAATAGCAATAAAGGATCGTCAAAGATTTGATGTACACATAGCCTTGTGCCTCAAAATATTTCCGATTAATTTGCTGTCAATTGGAAATCCTTAAAGATTATTAAAATAGTTTGATTAGCATATTGATTTCTTTAATATAACAGAGCAATCTTAATTAAATTATATTTTTGTTAGCTTAGAATTGAGCTAGATAAACTTAACATGAAAATTTAGTCATCCAAGTTCACTAATTGATAGTTTTCATTGCTTTTTATTTTTTATATATATATTGTATATTTACTATTTAGACATTGATCATTTATGCGAGAATTCAAAAAAAGAGGATATTTGTATGTTACTATCGCCTTTTTTGCAATCTCATGGTTAATCCATGGTATAACAGCATTCAATCAATTTTCCGAAGAACAGACTGAACACGAGCAACCAGTTAAAATGAGTCATTTCTGGAATGAATTTATAAGACAAACAACAGAAAATTGGCAATCTGAATTTCTACAACTTTCTTGGCAGATCGGTGGACTGATGATCCTGTTTGCAGTTGCATCTCCACAGGACAGACTAGGAGATCAAAGAAAAGAAAAAATCTTGGAAAAATTATTAGAAATAGGAATGAACAGAAAAGAATACGAGCATTTTATGAAAAGTCTTGCAGAAAAGTATCCAGAAAAATAGTCTGGGATAGCTAGATAATAAATTTAATTTTATAGAAAAAGTTTAACGTTAAAAACAGTAGAATATCAAAATAATAGAATGTTGATACATAAAAATCGTATATTAAAATTCAATATTTATAATAATTCAAGTCAATATTCATTTTTAGACTATCTTAATTAAGCAATCAAGAAGATATGCTAATAATGTTCATTTAACTTATATAATTTGTTAATTATGATTGTATATGTCAGAGTCAAATGATAATAGAGAATATGAAGAAGGTGCAGCAGGTACTAATAAAGATCGAAAAAGTGATCCCTTACAAGAATATTCTGATAAGGAACCTATGACTCCTGCCAAAATTAATGAAGGAGAACCTACAGCAGTACAAAGAGATTCAAATGATCAACAGATTACCTCTGAAAGCCAAACTAG
>JAPSGR010000125.1 GCA_031177355.1 Candidatus Nitrosocosmicus sp.
TTCAAATACAAAAAAGATAATATATTATGTCGTTACTATAAATTGGCAGCAGATATACTGGAAATCGTACGGAAATCAACATGGGTTTAATAAGCAATCCGGGACCGGTTTCTGTATAGTATAGAGGTGGTTATTTTAGATTGGTCTGGCTTATTTTAACTTACTATGTAATCTAGATTCGAACTTGGGGGATGTAATTCGAAAATGGATGAAAACTTCACCTTGAGATTATTTATGAAAACTCCATCATCGCTCTGCTTAGTATAAAGTAGATCATAAAACTCTATTGCCATGAGATGAAATGGAAATAGAGATTTTAAAATCAATTTATATAATGTTATAAAGATATGATATTATAATCAACACAATTAGTCAATTAAAAGGATTAACTATGGGCATACTCACAACAATATTATTTATTAATATCATTGAAATGACAAATGCAAGTGCTCAAGATACAGCTTTACAAACATTTGACAGTCCAGAATTTAAAGTAAACTATCCTTCATCTTGGGAGATAGCTCCGACAAATTCAACCTTTCCTTATTATGGTTCTGATACAATTGTAGTATTCAAGCCGGTAGGTGAAACAAACCCTCTAAATATTACTTATCTTAGTATTACATCGCTCCGGGTGGGCATCTCAATAGATGAAACCAATTTGACGGTATCGCGTGATAGTTTAGACAAAATTGTTGAAGAGGAGATTGCTTTTTTACAAGATCCAGCGTCATTCTATGGCGACCTGAATGTTGAAATCCGTAACAACAACTCAACAACAGTGGGTGGTTTACCTGCCAAAGAATTAACATATCTTATTCATGGTCTTGGAACATTTGATAAGGAAACAATTGTTATTCATGAAGGTAAACAATATCAATTTCATTTCACTACACCCGTTTCCAATGTTTCTGAAACATTACCTGCGGTTCAACAAATAATAAAGAGCTTTATGTTCAAGACATAATTTTTTTATTTTTCAAACAAATAAAATAATGTTCCTAAAAACCATCGTTATATCAAACTATACGGAGATATTGTGAGATTAAATTCCGTATGGCATAAGGGTAAGGGGGATTCGTGTCAGTATCCACGGGGTTTGATTATTAATAATGGGATTAATTCTATATAGTAGAGGCATGTATTGCCTTAATACGGCTTTACTTAATTTTATTCGTTATTCTAATCCAAGTTCAAACCTGGAGGAAGGAGTGTTGATACTGTCTCTCGGATGGACTTGATCCTAATTATTTCTCGTGCTTATCGTAATTGGAAGTTCCTCCCATTGATATGTACAAACATTACTGTGGATTTCTTGACAAAGACTTGTGACACTTACAGTGTAGTTTCCAGGTTCTACATCATTGGGAATTAATAAAATGGCAGAAAAATTTCCATTTGAGTCACTTGTAACATTATTTGAAGTTAATTTTTCTCGGTCATTCTCAAGAAATACTTGTATCAACACATCAGAGGCGGGTTCATTGTTATACTCTACCCAACCATTCACATCTATAGTTTCATTGGAATAAAATTCATTCTTATCCAAATATGGTATAGGTTTAGATATATGTGTAGCAAAAGCGCCAAGAGAATCTGAAACCATAAAGACCAAGAATGTTATCAATATCATTAAAAGTGGAAAAGATCCTACTACTCGTTTGTTCATTAACTAATCTTTGATTATATATTTACATCTAAATCTATCACTCATTAGATTAGCTATGAT
>JAPSGR010000126.1 GCA_031177355.1 Candidatus Nitrosocosmicus sp.
ATAATTTCTTCTTCTGAATTGCCTTTAATTACAGCATCGCAATCAAAACCTGCATTCCTACATGCTAACGCTTTCATATCGTAGTTATTTCAATCATACCTTTTTAAGTACTACTAATTTAGAACAGAATTGAGCACCACTACGTCATGGTCTTAATAATACAAAAAAAGATAATCGAAGATTATTTTTGTTAATCTACATGTCTCAGAATTGAAAATCCTACAAGAATGGATTCATAAAATGCGGAATCGCATCTGTAATAATACATAAAGTCGGTCTTTTTACTAAACGAGCCTACCTTTACCTCTCTGCAAGTCGTCCCCCTATATATTTCACTTTATAGGTGTGAACTGCAATTCATAATTGAGATAGATAAGAATCCGCCATGAGGACAGGCTAGCATTTTTGTTTCTCTTAGGTTGATTTATTTATCACGCTAGACCGTTGACAGTATTTTTCCATGATCAATTTTTACTCTGCCGTTGTCATCTGTTTGCGCATATTCATCTTTGCTATTATTAGTGGAACATTTAATCTCAATTTGGTTAGCCTTTGATGAAAAATGCTCTTCTTCCCCCCTGATATAGATATCTACACAATGACTACAGGCACATCTGGCAAGTTCATTGGTCACAGAAATTGCTAGCTCAGCAACATCTTCCTTATAGTTTACGGTTCCTTTCATTTGATGTATTTCTCATTACCTGTAATAGACTAAACCTAATTAGCCAATAAATATTCTCTAATTAGGAAAAATTATTTATTTAACTAAAATCCCCCAAACATCCACCTGTTAGTTGGAGCTTTGCATTCTAGCTAGTGAAGCTGATACTAACCCCAAAAGGTGTTGCAAACCTCATTCCACTCAACTACTAATTAAGGAACTTCTGAAATTTATGAACCACAATTATCACAAGTAATATTTTGAAAAAATGGAGAACGATGTCAGCCTGCGCCTATCAAACCCTCAATCTCTAGAGAAATCTGCAACAAGCGCAGCCCTTTTTCTGTTATTTTGTATAAGGATTTTTCATTACCACTGGCCTCAGTTTGTTGAGGGAACTTATCAATGAGACCCTTTTCTAGGAGAAACGAAAGATATTCTTTTAGTTGTGCATAGGAAAGAAACGATTTATACATAATTGATGTTTTGGAGATACCTTCTATTCCACTCTCATTGATAGTACCTAGCATTCTTGCAATTATCGCGTATCTTCCCCGGTACTCCTTTGTTGTCATTCTCTTTAAGAGAAACAGTGCTAAATATATGATTATGCAATTTAGTAACACTCTAAGGTTCCTATGCATCCATAATTTAACATCTATAACTAACTTCTTCTACTAATTTGGATATATATACTCAATTCAGAAAAAAGCTGAATGACGAAACTAATGGTCAGATGCAAGAATTGTAGATTCAAATTTCCCTCAATTATGCAGATAAACGAGGTGGCATTTGAAACCGTACCAATTGCAATCACCGCAGAACAATGCCCTAGTTGTGATCAAATGTTAACCTATTATAAAAAGGACTATTTTTTTGAATAATTCCTAGGTGTCGATCTCCATCGGCGATCATAGAACTATTTAATGGCTTTTGCGCTAATAAGTATCCTAAAATTGGGTTTGAATTGTGGGTTCCTTGGCATTAATTGGTACTCGGGTTGCGGTCCTATTTCTAGGTTCAATAAAGTAAATTTAATCTTCTTCATAGTGCTAAGAAATATT
>JAPSGR010000038.1 GCA_031177355.1 Candidatus Nitrosocosmicus sp.
TCTTAAAATGACAGTATCACAAACATCCTGATTTGGATTGTTAATCGGAACAGCACTTTTACTTATTTGTGCACTAAGGGCTTTGCAATCAAGTGCATTAGTTTGATTCCCTTGATTTTGTCCATTTGTTTGGTTGATTGCTGATTGTGCGATGACGTCTTGTTGACTTAAAATATTTGCTGTGGCTATCATCGTCATCCCGATTGATAATAATGTAATAATGTATCGATATGATATATTTTTCATATCGTACAAATTAGTTATCAAACCATATATAGTACTTAAATTTGTCAAGTATTAAAATTTAAAATTATAAATAGACATAATCCTTAATGATCCTTTTTTTTGATACACCATCGAATTTACGCAAGTAGTGGTTATCTATATCGTGATTATACTTTCATCAAGTAATGCAATAGATACTGAAATGAATACCATACAATTGTTTTTTTATTTTAACTTCATTATACAGATTTTATGTTTCCTTTTTTATTAATGACTTTATGTCAGTTCCATGGGATAGGGATAAATAATTCTTTATACACAAAACAACAATGATTATATCTTCCTATACAGACACTTAGCAGCTTTGTGAAATTTAAGTGATCAGAATAATATCTATTTCATTCTAGTTTAGAAAATATCTTAATTCAAGATGTAGACAAATGGATCACTGATAGATTATGTATTTTCACTTACCCTTAATACAATGCATATTCATATACATAATCTAAAACCGTCATTTTTGATCCCAAACTAGTTCCTTCATATCATATGTTGCTATATAGCTACAATGAGAACATCTTTCCTCTGTTTTTGAGCCTGTAGAGTGTGATGTTTTAAGGTAGTCTTCTGATGTGAATGCCGTTCCCTGTATAGTAAAATCCCTTCCACATTTTTTACATTTTGCGGATGCGTTCATATAATTACAAAATTATGTAAATAATACATTAAATAAGTAGCATTACTACATTTTAGATTTTGGGATCTATAGAGATCCATATCATCACTTTAACTTTATTTTTATTTTTGATATTTATGCTTATTAACGGCTGCAGGTCTCTATATAACAATCCAATAAAGCATTGGTACATATTGCCAGTTAAATGTGATGTTATTAACTTGTACATATGACAAAAACTGACATTAATTTTAAATTTGTGGAATTTCTAAATGAAGTGTATGCAGCTGAAAACGCAGCTGTCGATCGAATAAACTTGAGAATTAAAGAGACACCTTTTCCAGAACTTCAACAGAGACTCGGACAACATTTACAAGAGACAATTAGTCAACAAAATAGATTAAGTCAGATCATATTCAAACTTGGAGGAGAGCCCACCGACGCCAAAGCCCATCTTCCAGAGTTAAAGCCTCCGATGACAACAATGTTAAAAAAAGCCATTCAAGACACCGTTAAATCCATTACAGATGAGAATAAGAATAATCCATTACCAGAAGAATTAGAGTTGCTGCGTATAAAACAAGATATGATTATCGAGTATTCTGAGATAGTTACTTATCGAGCTCTTATTGAAATGGCTCAAAGAATGCCTGGCCTAGATATTGATATAATTATTCCTTTACTAAAGCATAATTTAGATGAAGAGATCAGCATGGAAAAATGGTGTTCGGACAAATTATCGCTTGTGGTGGACAAACTGTTACCCAATATTATATCTGCAATTAAAAATTAGAGCATAAGGAATAAGACAGAGTTATTTACTGGACTTGAGCATCTAACATTGTCTTAGATTTAGCCAGTATATGAATTAACTCCGCTCAGCTATATTCTGTATAATAGCGCCCAGACAGTATGTTGAAATGTCTATATCATTTGCAAATATAAATTATAACATTTACTTTAGTCAGTTGAAATCTATATCTGGACAGTTTTTTTATATGATATTATCATTTTTTTGAAAATTCTATTCTTAAGTTTCATCGATATATCTAAAGAATGTGTGTATTGGTAACAGACCTAATTTGTAACATTAGTTTCTTGATTTAACATGATTGTAATACTAATATAAATATGATTAATTTTGTGTTCTATAGTAATAATATGAATTCAAATGTTTCTCAATGAATAAGAAATATTGTATTTGTTACTATAGATGAATAATAATTTAAGTAAGCGTTATTTTTGGCTTAATAGAATTTCTATTAAAAAATATTATCTATGGCTTATTTGAAAGTAGTCACAAATAACCTTTTTACCTTTAATTCCTACAACTATCCATTACTTTGAGAAAGAGGATGAATTTCTCACTGGGAATTTCCTAAGGAATCTAGGCTGAAAGGGAATTAGAACTTTTGTTGCGTCGTTATCTGCACCTGCTACTGTAAAGGATTGTTGGTGTGACCAACAATCTTATCTCCTTTGGCTATAGAGCAACATACGCATTTTTGTTTGATACATACACTTGATTCTGTATGTTTACATATTGCACAGATACATTTTTTATCATATTTTGACCCATTTTTTTGATTTTTTGCTCTTGTAATATACATCCAATAAATAATAAGAGAAATTCCAGTTAACATTATAATAAGTGATGGTATGATAGCTCGTAATACAAGTAATAATACACTAAATCCTATTACTGCAATCCCACCAATTAGAGGCAATATTGCAGTGCTATTTTTTGTTTTTAAATGATTATTACTGCGATTACCGTTGTTTCTGCGGACACCTTCATCTTTACTCAATTTGCTTCCTCAACAATTCTATATATTTTATCGTTATTGTCCTTTCCTACTCCTTCAACTGACAAATTTGAACTTGGGCATTTGTTAAAAGCAAATTCACTCACATCAAGAAATTAATGATAATATTATTTATAATATACCTAGCATTGATTAATAGAGGTAAATTCTGGTTCGTATTAGATATTTCGTATTGGTTGTTTAACGCTAAAGAATCAAATCATTTATAGCTGTCTTATATCAATATAAGGGTATTTCTATAACTATAATTCTACAATATCACACAATATTTTATTATGAGTTTGCTTGGATTTTTGATCTCAATTTTAATTTCGTGTAAACAAATATCGGTAACTTATTGAAAAACTGGCTATTTTGATAAGAGCATCCTCATGATAATACTATACTCAATAAAAGACAAGATATACATTGTAAAATACATGGAAGATATTTTGTTTACATTCGTTGGGCTTTTAGCCACCGCATTTACCGTAGCCAGCACGTTACCCCAAATTAAAAAGGCACTAAAAACAAAGGATACTGATGACGTTTCTATTCGTTTTCTTCTTGTTTTAATTGGCGGTCTTTTTCTATGGGTTGTGTATGGGATTGGAAGATCAGATATGGTCATAGTAATTGGGAATTCTATAGGAGTATCATTAAACCTATGTATGCTGGTTCTAAAAGTAAAATATTCAAGAGCACCTTTGGAGGAAGAATGAATGCCGAATCAAGTTTTACTGTTTATTTGCACAATTTGTGTAGAGAATGTATTTTAAAACACGGAATATCAAAAATCGACCACGCATATTATATACTTTATAAAACAAAGTAAGTTTGGGTAGAAGATGACAATAACCAACAATTACCCACAAGAATTCGGAAACAACGTATTAAATAAATTTGTAATAGTGACTTTTAAGGTAGTAACTACTGTAGCGGGTGTGGTCCTAACAATAGCTTTAGGAAAGAAAAGGAGAAATCAATCTAGAATATATCAGAAATTACAAAAAGGAAATGAGGTTATTTCATCATTTTTAATAAAAATTTTTCTCTATAAATATCTGAATAAATTGGGCATTAGAAAAGAAACTTCAAAGATTTACATACCCAAATACGATTACAAATTTTATTGTCCACTAAACCTGGTAGATTATATGAGCTTGATTTCAAGAGAAGAAACAATTCTAACAAGATTTGATCCTCGACCCGGTGATGTAGTTCTAGATATCGGCGCAAATTTGGGTAGATACACAGTGATTGCTGCAAAAAAGGTACTAAATGAAGGTAAAGTGATCTCTATAGAAGCAAACCCAACTATTTTTAATCTTTTGGCAAAAAATATTAAACTAAATGAACTAACAAATGTTATTTCTTTAAATTATGCAGTTTTTTCAGAAAAAACTAGAATAAAGTTTTTTGTTAATGCCGAACTTCGAAATAATCAATATGGGACTATAAATCCTGATATAGATAATTTTAAAAATAAAGGGTTGGAACAATACGTTTACGTAGATGCAAATACTGTGGACTCTATCTTAGCTGAGAATAACATTCCCTTTCATGAAGTTAAATGGATGAAGGTAGATGTTGAAGGAGCCGAATTTGATGTAATAAAAGGATCTAAAGATCTATTATCCAACGCCAAAAATCTCCAATTAATTGTCGAAATACATAACTTATCAAATGGTATGACCTATTACGATGAAATCAAAAAGTTTCTTGAGCTGTATGATTATGAAATGGAATTTGAAGAGCGTCGTCCAAGTGGTGAATCGCATGTAATTTTTAAAAAAAGTGAATTCATGAAATAATGCCTTCAGAAATTATATTTGTGAAATTTAGTTATAAATAAGAAAATAGTGATAAGTGAAGTTTTTGCCTACCTGTTAATGAATAAACCAACCGTGAAAAATTGACTTTTAGTAAATAAGAAGAGATCTAGTTCTCTGACTTCTGAAATTTACCAGTCCTTGTGTTAGAGAGATAATTGATCTTTTGATACTTCTAATTTTAATGTGATGTCGAAGGTAAGGTCTCTGCAACATAATTATTCACTGAATGGCATGTTTTATCTAATTAATCTCATGAAGTTTGGTAAATCTATCATAATATGCATTATCAATGATCCAATCTCTCTTAGTTATTTACTCTGACAACTACTCAATAGGTAAGTTAACGTCGCAATCATTAATGGTGGTGGACGATGCAGAGGAATTCATTTGTTATCAGAGAAATGCTAAACGGATTTAGTCTTCATTCTATTTCTTTCACCGATCCGATGCCTGCACTTAAAAACGTTAGGTCAAATCCTAAACAGAGGTATTGGTAATTACAAATTCGAAGATGTTCCTGCTTATTGGAATTTAAATTGCTAAAAAAATAAGAGAGTACAAATCCAAAGTAAAAATTATTTTTACTATATTTTTACTGATAAAATTCTTAATGTCTATATCTTAAAACAATCGAATATATCAGAAGTATGAGAAATACCTCTTAGATTTACAGAACTTGACACCTGTCAATAAACTTGTAATACCTGCTTAACAACCTGAAAGGTATTTTATCTACGGAAATTGACAAGATAGACGTCCAATTTCTTGAGTTAATAATTCCAAACCACAATAATATATAAATAGCATATACTCTGCACATTTCCAAATCAACATTCAACGTCAAGTACAGGCAGAAAGGGGAATTATATCAAGAGCATTGCATTAGTTAAGATTCAAAAGTTATACCAGAATTTTTAGCCTTGTTAGATTGATTTGATAAAATTATTTTACAAATCGAATATATAGAGGATATGTCAAAAGCATTATATCATATTTTTGACCTCTCAAAGAGGCATTAGAGGGGCTATTTATTTAAGTTGTACTAATTTGGTTATCAAAAACAATGAGGGTTATATAACTTTCTGAACACAAATAATATGGACCAAAATAATAAAGATCAAATTCCACAGTCCAGCGGGCCAGAAAGTCAAACTGGTGAAGTAATAAGTCAACAAAATGCCATCGAAGGTCAGAGAAAAGAAGTTAACGTAGAAAATTATGCTATAGTCGCTGAAATTGGGCAATTATTAAAGGATTTGAGTTTTCCTGCAGATAAGAACACGATCCTTGAATTTGTAAAAAACAACCATGGAGTTCAAAATAAAGATAGGATTATAGATGCATTAGGCAATTTGGAAGATAAATCTTTTAACAACGTGTCAGAAGTTACTACTGCAGCGGGACTTGTCTATAAATAGATTCGTGTTTTACTTGATTAATTTTTTGAAAGTAAATTTTATTTCTAAATGACTAGATTGGTTTCACTTAGTTTGTTCTTCTATACGTTTCGTTTTTTGTCCAAAGCTATGAGTATTTAGCTTACTTTTAGTTGTCGTCTCAGAGCATTAATTCTTTTTCAGTACTTTTATTTTTTATCTCAACTATACAATGAAATTATCTGTTAGTCGTCATGAATCTATTAGATCTAAAATTTTTTTAGTTGTCGACAGTTCATAATTTATACGTGATTTGTGCTGTAGAGTTACCATTGGCATTGCCATTGATTTGAAACTCTTGAATACTCTCCCATATTTGAAATTGAATGTGTGTTTGCCTTGTGACTAGACTTTTATTATATTCTCTTTGAGCAGCTTTTGGGGTCATTTCATCTCATTTTCATAAAGGTTTTCCTTCTCCTCGCATCTGAGAGCCTTCTTCACTTTTTTGACCTGATATATTTTGTGATTCCTTTACTATATCCAATGCCATAAATCTTTGATGTTATCAGAATTTGTATAAAATTTAAATACCTTTTCTTTATGTGCTTGTATTTGATATTTACCTTATTGTTGTCATTAACTAATAGCGTTCAAATTACAAATTTTATATTTATGTTTACTCTTGAAATGTATAAGACCGAACTACAAAATAATTCAAAAATTCTTATATAATGAATGTTTCAATCAAAGAAGATGAATTCGTTAAAATTATTTTATTGATATTGTTATGTAGGTTTACATCATATAATTCATGCTATCTATTTAAAGCATCTTACTCATACATTAACCATGAAAAATACTTACATATTTCTTATATCATTTGCTTTCCTTGTCTCATCTCTTAGCGTTGGATCAGTCATTGCTCAGAACCAAAACCAAAGTCAAAGTACAAACCAGTCATCATCAACAGCCCCTGAAAATCAGACCATGGCTACAATTTCTGATAGTCCTCAAACTATTATAGCAAATCAAACAACCATACCTGTAGAACAGACCACCATAACTGTTAATCAAACAAGCCAACCAGTTGAAGGTCAATCCCAACTTCAACCATTAGGAAATCAGACGATTACTTCAGAAACTGGCAATTTATCCAATATAGAAAACAAGACAATGGTACAAGCCACAGGACCTGCTACTACCACTATTGCAAATAAGACTGTCGTTCCATTCAATCAGACCACAATAGGAACAGGCAATACTACCAACTGATTGGTTCAACCTAGCTTTCATGTCCAGGTATCTTTACAGGCATCCTTGCCTGTACGATAGAGTTACAATGGCGATGGCTATCCCACTAAGTAAATCTGGAAGGAAATCCGCTTCATAGTTGAAGCATATTTATTATTTTATTTTTGAAGTTAATGACTTACAATAATATGAATTCAAATAATTCATATTTATAATGCTATGATATTATTATTACCCTAATACGTATTGACCTGTTTATATATTACAGTGACTATTTATCTTGACTTCTCAGCGAGCACAAGGGTAGTTCTTTGAAATAGTAATGGATCTCTCTTGTTAAAGAAGATTATTTAAGTAAGAATAGGCTCAAATCGAATCCTAAATTGAATTTCTATTCCCTCATTTATAAAATTAATTATTATATTCTTTCTTGTTTCATTTTTAGTATTTTATTTGATATTTGGACAAATACACAAAACACAGATAAATTATTTGTAACTATATCTGAAGATATTTCTTAAAACTATATTACTTGCAAATTACTTGCTAGGTATTAACCTATTGTTGATATAATTTTTAATGTTGGAGTATGCAATTTTACTTATTATTTTTATATTTGTATTAACAAATTCCTTTTTACGTCTAACGCACGTCAAAACATTCCGGAGGACAGCTCCAGTATGTTTAGTAATTTAACACCAGGTTATCTTGGAGCCAAAAACTTCCATTATGATTTTCCGGGATGGTTTTCAATATGTTCATTACAAAATATTAATACAAGTAATAGTTCGATTCCTAACATACAATAATTATCTATCTCTGATTCTCATTTATTTTTAGAATAGTATTTTCAATCAAATCTAAGTCTAATGTGTCATTCACCCAAATAACAAAACCTATGTTCCAAAAGTCAAAAGATGTATTCAGTTCAATAAATGATTGCAATATTTTTACATGAATAGCTAAATATGTGTACTGGATATGAGAGCATTTGACTGTAACGCCATTGTAGTTATGAGTAGAACTGAATTTTGTGGAATTAGTCTAAAAAAATGAGTTTATTTTATAAATAAAGAATAAAAGCGTTGTATCCAGCATCTCTAAAAAGATATTTGATTTTCGGAATCGCTATGTAACTATGTTGTTGTCAATTTATTGTCTTTTGCCTCTTTTTCAAGACATTCTCTTAATCTAGATAGATGTCTTTGCTTATCCTGTTTAATTTCATTCCACAAGTCTACTAGATTTTGTCTTCCCTCACTTTGAGCATCTTGTATGTATTTA
This sequence comes from Candidatus Nitrosocosmicus sp., assembly GCA_031177355.1. Lineage (GTDB taxonomy): Archaea > Thermoproteota > Nitrososphaeria > Nitrososphaerales > Nitrososphaeraceae > Nitrosocosmicus. The sequence goes on from JAPSGR010000038.1 coordinate 8,456, forward strand.
TCAACCGTAGAATATAGGAAATCAGCTTCTCTTCCTAATGCAGAAAGGATATTGTATGTTGAATTTGGTAACTTGGTACTTTCAGTATTATTTGACATATCATAATTAAGTCTAACAAAGTATTTTAAGAAGCAGGATGCCCATCCGATAAAATGTACTTTTATGATTAACAAAGATAAGTTAACGTTCTGATTTGCTTAGTGATTTAGTAAAGACAATTTTTGGTGAAGTTCTTATTCTAGGAAATCTTGATGTATTGTTTGCAATCATGATCAACAATTACTATTATCACATATAGAGTATCGGTATGAATAGTTTGGGTGGGCCAAAGAACTTGGTCTTAATATATAATTATAAACAACAATTTTATATACTTTGGAATTGTTTTTAATAGTGGTAAGGTTTTAGTACATCAAGTTTAGAATAGACCTGATTTGTAACACGTAAACCTTAACTGTGACACAACTTTACATACTAAAATATTGCCTTAATTTCTATACAAGTGAATGATGAATTTGGTTGGAAAATGTTACAATAGACAGGCATTCAAAATACTCTGAGATGGGTTTAAAGAAAATTCGTTAAACCTCTATATCTTAAGATATCTAACTAGTAATTACGTAAGAATCTCCAACTTCCATTTTGAAAGGTTTCAATAAATCGTACTCCCTCAACGTTGTTTTTAATTCGTGTAGTACCATTTTTAGGGTTTTGAGCTTGATTTCTCCTGCTAATTACTTCTATTAATTTTCTCACAGTATTATATGTATTTCCTAGTATAAGAACATTAAGGTTTTTGATAACGACGCAAAATTCTATTTAATAGTATATTTGCTGAGATAATTACATCTTAATAAGCAAAATAAATTAAATTTAGTCTTAAATATATAATGTCTGAGTTCTAATTACTTCCTATTTGCATCTAAATATTGGTTATACCTTATCTTTTGTATATCAATATATTGATATAACTTGCGGATGATTATGTAAATTTGAAAATTAGGAGAAACAGCTTACACAGAACAAGTACTTTATGATGATACCTGCGTATATTTATACTTAATTTACAATTCTGCGATCTAATTGAACTCTAATCTAATTATGACCCATTGATAAATTTAGCTATCTTTTTTCTTCAATACGGCTTCGCTTTGAAAAAGAACATAGTTGTTGCTTTTTGATCGTTTTGGCTCATTTGCAATTGTAGCTTCGCCTTCATCATTGTTTATTGACATAATTATTTGTTAACTGCAAGTTATATAAGATTATGTATGATTTAAAATTATTGTCACATGAATGTATCTGGGAGTTAATATTGTTTAGAACTATGGTATTATACATGCAGGTAATCTACCACCATTAATTGATTAAAAGATAAAAAAAAAGTTTGCTATATCTTGTAACCCTCTAACGCCGTTCAATGCTTTTTTTTCTTTTCTTCTGGTATCCGTCACTCAAATGTGGAAACTATTGTATAAATTCCCATTAGTATCGATGAATAATGAATATGATGCCATTAATTAGTACACAAATGTATAATGGCAAAAATCAAAGAGAAAAGGATAGATTAGCAGAAGCAATTACTGAGAACGTAAGCAAAATATTAAAAGTACATGAAGTCATAATAGTGTTTACAGAATCTGCTCATCGAAATCGGTACGTTTTGGGATACGTCTATAAGGAAAAATCGGAAGGAATTGGATGCTGACCCAGTCAAGTCCTTTTGTAAAATTGATGGTTAATATATGAATGGTAGTTGACTCTAAATCTAAATTATCATTACTTTTCTATCCCAAAGGGCCATTAAATGATTAAATATTTTAGTCATAGACTCTACTAAATTTGATTATACTTATTTTGCCATCATGAATTTAAATAATAACCCTATATACAATCATATAAAATAAAAATCGTCGTTATATGTAATGTAAATTCTCAATACAAAAAAATTTGTCTACTATTGACTATTTGTTTTCATTGTAGTAGTAGTAGTAGTAGAATTTGAATTACCGGGACCGGTTGTAGTAGTAGTTGTTTGGGATATATTATCATTTTCAGGAGTAGTATTACTACTGTTTGAAGCTTGATTTATGGAGTCAAATGTATTCTCAATATTGTTTTCAACCGCATTATTTATAGAATCAGTTAGACTTTGAGCATGTACACTTTGCAGGATAGGCACAAAGATTAATGCCAAGAAGATGAAGCTAATGTTCATGGACTAAACTAAGACACAATAGTATAAAAAGATGGGATTTCTTTTTAGAACATGCTCATAATCGATACATTCAATAATGATTAATTTCACTAATGAAATAAATTTACGTATACTTCATTTGTATTTATCCATTGCTCAGATTAGTAAAACATATATCATCAAAATCATCCATAGAGTTCTACTTTTTGTCTGAGATATTGGAGCTAGATTTTGGTAAAGTAAACACAAATGTGGAACCGATTCCATCAGCATTATTAAAAGCCCATATTCTACCACCATGAGCCTCAACCAAATTTCGAACAATGTAAAGTCCAAGTCCTGTTCCCGTATCAGAACCTGTTATGAATTTTTCAAATAACTTTGGCATAATTTGAGGCGAAATCCCCTTACCAGTATCGGATATAGCTATCAACAATTCTGCTCTCTCCGATCTTTCACTATCCTGCATACTTTCTCCGTCTCCTCTGATTTCACTATTTTTAGTGCCTTTTATTCTATTGTCGTTTTCAGAAAAAGATATGTTTTCTTTAATTATAATGTCTATTTTACCATTTTGATTTGAGAACTTTATGGCATTGCCTATCAAGTTATTAATAATTTGATTGAGCCTTGATCTATCTGCATATACCCAACATTGTTTATCTAAGCAATCATTGATAAAGTTGATTTTAATATCTTTGTCTTTTAATTTTTGTTCAAATTCAATCCTAATTGAAGTATTAATTTCTTTAATTAAATCTAGATTTTGTGGATGTAATTGTAAACTGTTTTTTCTATTAGATTCAATCCTTGCTACATCTAATAGGTTGTTTATTAGATCATCTAACCTAGAAGCATTTCTAGAAAGAGCTTCAAAGTGGTTATAGAGCTGGAAAATATTTGTTTTTAATCTTTCATCTTCGAGAGATTTTAAAATTTCTAGAATATCTCCGAAAATTTCTTTATCGATTTCGGTATATCCCATTATTGCTTGAGTTGGAGTTCTAAGTTCATGTGCTGCTGTATTGATAAAGTCCCGTTCTAATTGTTCACTTTGTACTAGTTTCTCGTTTGTTGTTTTCAGGTTTTCAGACATCATCGTTTGTGTCCATAGACTTTCAAATATTGATATATATGATAATATGGTAGGTTTACTTGTTGAATACATAGATAGGCCTATTGCCTCTTCAAATAATAATTTAGAGTCATCCTTTAACTCTGTAGCTAAGACATGCTTTCTGTCCACTATAATAATGGTAGACATCAACTCATCCTGTTTTCGAATCCCTCTACAAATAATGTTTTCTCTAGCTTTATTTTTGTTATATGCGACATCAGTTCGAAACAGAATTTCTTTGACATTTTCAATTACGGGAGAAAGAATCCTGATTCTAATGTTTTCAGAACTCCTTTGTTTTAATAGATCGATGATTCCAATAATAACTTCTCTTTTTACTGCATTCAATGAGGGAAAAAGTATCAGTATTTCTTCTGTTGCATTCTGTACCAAGTCTATAAAATACTGTATTGTTTTAAGAGGATTTTCAATAATCCTTATTGTCCTTGAGGCAATATCTGATTCGATCTGTCTTATTCTTTCTCGAGCATCTATGCCCATATCCCATAATTTCTCAAATAATCTCTGATAATGCAAAATGTGTAGTGGTTCTGTACTATGAATGATTTCTTGAAACATCTCTCCATTCGTCATGTCTTCTACAGTGGTAGAACACTGATTCTGTGACACTGAAAAATACAAAGGTGGAAGGTTTTTAACATGTTTTATGTGAACACCAATATCAAGAAATTTTCTTATTAATTCAATATTTTCTTTATTGCTATCTATATAAGTAACCCATCTAATGGGTCCTTTTACTTTCCCGTCTGTATACTTATAATGATTCAAATATTCCTGGAAAAGAGTTTGATTATGACTAAGCAACTTTAGGTATCCTGTGGGTATTGAATTTGAAAAACCTCCGTTAGAACTTCGAATAAAATCCTGTGCATAAGAGAGTGCTTCTGTGGGGCTATTTATTAAATATGTTTCAATCGGTAACTCCCCTTTTTCAATCTCTCTTATTCTCTGTTCTGCTGGGATTGCATTTTTCCATAAAGTTTCAAAAATGAATTGATTTTGATCTACAATTTCTTTTACACTGCTATATATTACTTCAGGAATTGGATTACTTTCATATAATACTGCAGACGCAAGATATTCTCGATTATCGGAGATAGCAAAATTGCATTTAATATCACCTAAATGTCTTAAATCTATATCATATTTCTCGGCTAACTTTTTGCAATAGCTCAGGTTATCTGAAGTTACTTCTGTAATTATCTTTATCTTTACAAAGTTCCTTTTGAATATTTCATATATCTTTGCAATTTCAGGAACATTGATTATTATAGGTGGCCCATTTTTATTAATTAAAATAGAAAGTTCTCTTTTACAGTTAATGGCGAATTTGTTAGTTATTGATATAGTATCTTTTCCATACGCAATTTTAGTTGCTATTAATTGTTCTTTTTTTTCGTAATCTGCTTTTCCTTTGTTATTTCTTAATTCCGGGTATGTGGAGGGAGATAAATCTTGATTAATTAAATCATTTGTTGCCTTAAGAAAGTCTTTATCTCCATCCATTTATGTCATTATCGTATAAAATATACTATAAAATGCTAATCATTTTGCGCCCTGGGTGTTAAGCTCGAAGTAATTATGATTGTCTCTAATACCGCAACCGAGGAATTATTGTTTGATTAATTACCATAAAGCAGGAATATTGTAGAATTACATAATATTGTTTATGACTTTTTCTCCATCCTGAAAGAGACTTTTCTTCAACAGTCGGAGAAGCCGATTTAATATATGGAATTTAATTGCTATAACTTACTCACCAACCTATTTACTGGTTGATACATGTGAGAATCTTTAATTTTATAATACAGATAGATGACTAATCATATTATTTAGAAACTCATTTTTATACTGACTGTTTTGTTTTTATGGGATGTGTACTAGTATTCAAATCTTGACTAACCTTTGAAAAAATGGAAAAGAACCTGTTGTTATGGCCGAGATAGGGCCTATTTACATTCATCCATCACATAGATCTAGAATGCTATTCATTACTTGATTCGTATGAGATGGGTTAATGTTCTTTTCGGGTGTAAGAGATAGTATGAATTTACAGTTGTTATGAATTGACCGTTATTCTTTTCCCTTATGTTCATAGTATATTGTCTTTAGGTTATTTTAATAGTGTATAGGGGACAGTCTGATAAATAATACCTTCAATCTTGATAATTTTTCAGAAAATTTTTTTTAGCTCTGTGCTCACTGTCTTTGTATATTCCAATCTGTTGTGTATTCAGACAATATTTGGTTATTAATAGTCAAAAGTAGAATTGCTTATTGAAATATAATTATCTTTATACTATGCTCTTGTTGCTGTTAGTAATTTATTTTATAAATGATTCAGCTGACTATCAAATCACCTATTTTTAGTATTGATAAATACGTTGTTATAATAATAACTCTATGTCAGAAGAGCCAAATACTAACAGGGATCATCTACGGAAAATTTCCAATTCGGATACTCGTGGTACGGAAAATAATTTAGATGAGATAGGCGACAAAATTAAAGCTGGCATAAATGCAATGAAAAAAAAGATTGAAAAACCACACAAGAATTTGCAGACAGAGTATTTCAGAGAAAAATTCAAAGAAGATACAAAAGATTATTGAAAATAACGTTTAAAATTTCCAAAATTATGAGTCAACAATCGTGTGCAACTCCAAGCAAATTTGTGCAATATAACTTAATATCTCGACTTTTTATTGCCTATAATCTATTACCTATATATATTTTGTAATATACCTAAACTTATTGAAAAGAGTAAAAATATCTTTATTGTTTATTGCAATCGCTGCCATATTTTCAATGTCCTCTCACCTTGGGCAAGCAATAGCTCAACCTGTTGTAATGGATATTAACAAAGCCTTGGATCCTGGTCCTGGATTTGGAACAGAAAAAATCGGAACACTATCTATTGAAGCACAAAATAAAACCTTGGATATATCTGCTAATATGACTGCAATGCCAAAACCAGATAAAGTGTTTGAAGCTTGGTTAGTCGACGCTGATGGCTCTAACTACAAACTAAGCCTAGGTGCAATAGAGGGAGGTAGCCTCAAGACTTCAGAACATATGGTAAATCCATATACATATACCGAATTTATTATAACTGAAGAACCAATTGATGATACAGATCCAAATTCTGCTGGAACTTATGGTGGAGCAGAGTTACAAGCACCATTTGGACAATAATTTTTTTACTTGTCTTCGATTGAAGTACTAATCCCTCTACCCAATTTTTGTCGTAATATTACTCTTGCAAGAATAGTTTCAGTCTAGAGTAGTTTACATTAACAATTAATTTTTCATAAGAAATTGGGTCAGGTCCTATATACTATTGTTATCTCATGCGTTAGGGAGAAATTAATCACATGTACATATGTATAGCGCTTAAGTTGTTTGTTCTATTCATACATATATGAACACGTTAGAACGAGAAAGGTACAAGAATCCAATTCCCACAGTTGATACTATAATTCATGATAACTCTCAAGTATTGTTTATTACCAGAAAAAAAGAACCCTTTAAAGGTAAAATGGTCTTGCCCGGTGGATTTATTAACGAAGGAGAAACAGCAGAGGACGCAGCGATACGTGAAGTGAAGGAGGAAACATTTTTAGATATAGTCTTGGAACACATATTAGGAGTATACTCTGATCCCTCCAGGGATCCTAGAGGTCATATAATGTCTACGGTATTTATAGGAAAAATATCTTCCACTAGCAGTAACAAAGACCCAGTACCAGGTGATGGGGTATCTGCAATTCAATGGGTACACATCGAAGCTTTTGAAAAGGAGGACTTTGGATTTGACCATAAGAAAATATTGACAGACTATAAAATTTGGAAACAATCTAAACAAACTTCTTGGTCATCAAAAGGTATATGAGAACTATTGGATAAAATAATTATTATTGATAATTTATCACATGTGCATTTAATCCTCTATTTGTAAACGCTATGTATTTCTAGAAGTGGGTGATCCTATATTTCGAACTAATGCTTCGTAGGCATTGGGATGAAGTCTTCATCTTTTTCCTCATTTGGTTATTTTTTTAGTGAGATTAGTGTCATTGCGAAAAATAGGATTTGAAACATTCTAAATAGCTCTTCTCTCTCCTCTTTTATCTGTTAGAGAATCAACACTGCAGAACTAATTACCGTAGTCCACATACCATCCTTATTTCCTTGAGCAGATTGAGTGAAGTTTTGGGTCTTGTATATTTTCCCAGAAAGCTTCCACTGCTCTTCGTTCTGATCCCAAGTAAGAGTTGGATCATTGGGCAGTCCTATCGTGGTTGCCAGCATTTCCATTGCCAAATCTTCTGCATAGTCACCTGCCTTTGTAGCTGTTTCTCCAGTTGAATGATGCTCTGATAAATATCCATATTGTGCATCCACAGCTGGCCTCGCTAGTCCGATTGATGCAGCAATTAATCGGTTTGGTTCATTTGTTGCCGATCTAGCCATAACTGTAAAAACGATTTGTCCGGGCTTGAGATATTTTCTTCCTTCCTCTCTATTCACTATTTTACAAAGTGGTGGCTTTATGCTGGACACCGATACTAAATTTAGATCACTTATTGCAGCGTCCCGCAAAGCAAGTTCAAAACTCGTAAGATAGTCTTTATGTGTGCCCTTACCTTTCGTGAAAAACATTATTTTTGGAATATATAACATCGGATCCGAAGGAAAATTGTTTTTATCCAGTTTGTATTCCCCTCCATTTTTAGCCATATTGTACAAGTATTCTTTTATTAACATAATTTATTAATTACAATTCTTTTATTATATTGTATTTAGGTGTCTTGTTGTATTTGACTATTAAAAAAACATCATAAAAAACAATCCTTGTAATGATATCATTTCATGCTAGCTGTATTATCGGTAGATAATTCCGACTAAGCACAAGAAGGGGCAATTATTTTAGATAATAAACCTTTAGACAATATAATAGTTTCAGGTAGCTGCCTATACCATTTTTTAATAGCGGTTAAGAAGATTGTATTGAATACCTTTTGAATATAGATATCGTAGTTTAAAAATCTTGTAATAAATCAATAACTGTATGAATATGGACTCAAAGGACCTGCTTATGATTAATGCTACTATAATAGCTGGATTTTTGATATTACTTACTATTTCCTCTTTTTCTCAGACAGAATTTCCAAATCGTTCAATATTTGTGACTATTGCTGTTACTATTGTAATTATTTTTTCTCTATCTTGCTTCATGTATTTAACGGATGAGAATAAATTTGGAATAGTTTTATCAAAGATGGGTTTCATATCGATAATTTTCTTTATGATTTTTGTTGGAATGGTAAATGTAATCAATATTATAGATCCGACAATCTGGTCTGAAGTCCCGGGAGCCTCTAAAATAGCAATGAATAATGATACATCATCAAGGAAATGATATTTGTCTTAAACAATTATTCTGTGTAAATTTAACTAACTAAAACGGCTCTTCGCGAATTTGTAGATTACCTGAGGGAAACTTTTCTAATTTAATAATAATTATTATGATGAATAGTTATGGTGACAAAAAAGGAATAAATTACTATTTTGTATAAACACATATGAATTGATAATTAGCGTTCATAGATTCTTGTTTGGTGATAGAACTTAATCATTGTCTAACCTTGATGGATTAAAGACATTTATCATACAAAGTCCTACTATTATCATTTGATCCAAATTGCCCGAATCATATGATCAAACAGATACAAATCCCAAATTTCTAATGGATGAATCCTCAACTTCGTCCATCAAAGATAAATTGGATTCATATTTTTCTAGTGATCATGCTGGCTTAGATGCCACAGAAAGAGGGCATAATGAATTTCCTCAAACTACCCTCATAATAGAAAATCCTATTGAAGCGGAAAGAATATTTTCAAACTTAATGAAAAATGCAAAAGAGGAGATATTGATACTCTTTCCATCTACCAGTGCGATAAAGAGACAGAAGCACTTTATAATTGATTTGTTGCATAAACGGAGATACCAAAAGGTAGGAATAAGTATTATGTCACCTTTAGACCAATATATCAAAAATTTATTATCATTTTCTAATAAATCTGCAAATAAGCAAAGTAAAAACTTCTTGGTAAGAGAAATAGCAAAGCCACAAAGATTAAAGTCTACTATTCTTATGGTCGATAAGAGGTTTCTACTTACTGTGGAACTAAATGACGACGCGAAACAGACATTTATAGAGGCTTCGGGATTATCCACATATTCTACTAGTAAACCTACTATTTTGTCTTATGTATCAATATTCGATAGCCTTTGGAATCAGGCAGAATTATATGAAAATTTAAGAATAACAAATGAAAAATTAGTCGAAAGCGAACGAGTTGAACGTGAGTTTATTAACACTGCTGCACATGAATTAAGAACTCCAACTCAAGCAATAATGGGATATTTAGAACTAGATAAGGAATTGTTTGATGATTTAATTAATAAAAAAAGTGAAATGGATGAACATGAATTGACGAAGATCCACAATACACTGCACAAACACCATGAAACCATATTCAGAAACGCGACCCGATTGGAAAACCTAATAAATAATTTGCTAGATGTTGCAAGGATCGATTCTCATCAGAAAAATATGATCATGCTACAAAAAGAAAGAGTAGACCTAGTAAAGGAAATTAAGGATCTTATCAATTTTCAACTACATCAAAAGATAAAAAATAAGCATATCAAAGTTAATTTTATTAATGATGAATTATTGAATGAACCTTATCCAATTCATACAGACAAAACTAGGTTAAACCAAATTTTAAATAACTTGATTGATAATGCCATAAAATTTTCTGAGCAAGGGGGGAGCTTAGACATACTGATTTACGAGAACACAAAGGTGCCAAATATCAAAAAGTTAGGTGATGATTTGAACTACAATCCACCCTTCAATATCCAGTCCTCCAACTTGGAAAATTGTGAGCCTGGTCAAATACATATTGCTGTTTCTGATTCGGGTAAAGGAATAAACCCATCAATTTTACCTAGAATATTTGAAAAATTCATTACAGATTCGGGTGCAGGTACTGGCCTGGGTCTTTATATCTGCAAAAAATTAGTTGAGGCCATGGGAGGCAAAATTTGGGCATTTAACAACCATGATGGTATAGGATCTACTTTTGTATTTAGCTTACCAATGTCAGAGACAATAACTTAACATGTTCTGCAATACGCTTAACGAGATATGGTTATGTGTCACTTTATGCTTATATGCTAGGTAGTTTTCTGATTCTGACTCTTTTAGATAATAAGGCGGATTTTAGGTTGTCTCATTTGTTAGCCTATTTCTTGATTTTTATTGTATTTTTATAACAGATAATTCTGATTAATTGAATCAACTTCTTATCAAATTCTTCTAATAACCATTGTCTTGAAAAAGAATGACTAATGCATATCGTCTGTTAAACTTATTTATTCATATTTCTTAAGAAAAAGAGTGAGTGATTTTAGATCGCCTTCATTTGAAGCCCTGATAAACGATATACTTTTACTTGACGA
>JAPSGR010000127.1 GCA_031177355.1 Candidatus Nitrosocosmicus sp.
ACAACGGGATAAGTATTAATCTCCTTAGCCATCTTGGCTGAAAATACATTATGAGCATGAATGATGTCTGGTCTAACTTCATCAATGATTTTTTTCATTTGCTTCTTTAATACATGCCAATAAACTGGAAACTTATTCCTTGTTCGTGAATTCCAATAGATTACATAGTTATTATCAAAAACTGATTTATAACTTTCTGATACCTTTTTTCCTGCAAAATACACCTCATACCCTTTGTTCTTTGAACTAATTGCAGCTTTTTCAATTCTCCAATCTGGAAGTGAGCTGTCAGAGAGGTGAAGTATTCGCATTTTCAATCACTTATAGACAATTAGAAGTTATATCTATCTTTAAGTTATTAGATTTCTTCATAAATCTGTACACTCCTCTTTGCAACATTTGCCGGTTCGTGAACACTAGGTAAAACGGTCCAACATTTTAACTCGTGGTCAATAACTTTCAGACCACACGCCAGGGATTCGAGTGCTGTTTTGCTTAAATTATGAAGCACACTATTATTCACATACCTAATATCCACATAGGTGCTAAACTTTTGAAGAAAATCTGGCATTTTTGAATATCGAATGGGAGATTTGGTTCGATCGATAACATGTAAGCTATTTATCCCATTGTTCTTACAATAGTTGATAATCCAGTTAGTATTGGATGTCGCCTCAGTGCTGAAAGTAAAGATATCGTCCTTACTTGCACCATTTGACATCGTAACGGATTTGCAGAAGTGTTCTGTATCCACAGGATTGTCTAAAACTATGGGTATTGTCATCTTTATTTTCTCTTGTAGGTCGGGTGTAGAAAGAATGATTCTGTCTGCATAATTTTCTGCTAGTAAATTATTCCTTTCTCTAATTCGTCTGGAATTGTAATTCTTTATGAATAATTTTGGAATCGAAGTAATTTTTTGATGAGTAAAATTCTGTTTAATTCCTCTAAGATCTGAGCCGTGAAAGTGCATAATAAGTTTGATTTCCTTCTCTAGTTTCTTCTTGAGATATAGTAATGCATCAGTACGACTGTGAATATGTACTACGTCGGCCCTTGTTGCTTCACTAACACACTTATCCAAATAGTCCTTTTCATCAACAAACTCCACAAGATCTCGATAATACTCATATATTCCATATGGATCGTAATTTGATCTTCTTAGGACTTTGGCATTGTGACCAATTTTTTTTTGATATTTAGCAAGGATACAAGCCACCCCTGACTGATCCCAGATATGAAGAATGTTCAACTAAGATTAAACTTACAATATGCAGGCTCTTATGAATATTTTTTGGCTGGGGTAAGGATTATTGTCTAAGATTACCATAAGATTAAACACTTATAAATTTCTACAAATGACCAAAGTCTTGTTTGGTTTTTAAAGTATTGCATTTGTCAGACGGCTCACTTCCAGATTGGAGGATTGAAAAAGCTGCAATTAGTTCAAAGAACAAAGGGTATGAGGTGTATTTTGCAGGGATATTACCCACATTAAATTATAAAAGAATAATTTTTGCTAAAATTTTCGAACTGAATTGGAATCCAAAGGCGCGGTATCGCCTGCCATACGAATGGTATGCATTAAAAAAGCAAATGAAAAAAATCATTGATGAAGTTAGACCAGACATCATTCATGCTCATAATGTATTTTCAGCCAAGATGGCTAAGGAGATTAATACTTATCCCGTTGTATATGATAACCATGAATATTGGTC
>JAPSGR010000095.1 GCA_031177355.1 Candidatus Nitrosocosmicus sp.
CGTGCCTGATCTATTGCTAATCTATCTTGGTCGTTAATAAATGAAGTGTGATTTGTATCATTAGCATTTAAATCACATTCAACTATCGTATGAATATCCATAATAGCATCTTTGGGCATTCTTTCTATTTTAGCTATAAGCAGATGTGGAGAATTTAGTTGAAAAGAAACATTTTCACTTTGAAAGTTAGTATAGTAGTCTAAGATCTTTCCTTTAGGATAAGATAGCTGTAGTATAAGATTAGTAGCAGGAGATCTGCCATTGTTTATAACAAGAGTATCAAACTTTTCTCCAGAATAGAATTGAGAGTTATTTGTCATACTCTGATTTATTGATGGATTCTTTGTTAGAGTACCGTCATTCATTTGTTGGGACTCAACGTATCTATTTAGTTCTTCGCTGGTTACATCAATATCGATTATTGGTTGGTTAAAATCTGCGGCAATACTATTTAGTAAAAAAATGGTAAATCCGCTACCTATAAGAGTAGAGACAATTTGAAATAAGGAAAGACTCCACGTCGCCAACAGTTAAGATAAATTAAAACTATTTTATAATTTTATTTTTATAATAAGGATGAAATTTTGTTGAAGTATAATCTGATACAATAACGTTAGTCATCCAATTTCCAAGCCCGGATGAAAAACATTTTTGTCATCAATTTCTATCTTATGATCACAACCAAAACTGCTTAGAGATGACAATTTTTGAGTGATACCAGTTTTTATGAGCCATATAGAGGTTTAAGATCAAATATCAAAAACTATAATACTCGTGTAATTGTGTGACCACAAGTGACAGATATATCTTCATTTTGGGATGCTGATACTTATGATGTGGTTTCTAATGCACAGGAAGAATGGGCTAAATTCATTATCAATCAGAGGAAATGGTCCGGTAGTGAGGCTGTACTCGATGCAGGCTGTGGCACGGGGAGAACTACAAAAATGTTATCTGAAATAATTAGGGACGGCAAAATTTATGCTGTTGACAGGGATCCTAATATGGTTAAAAAGGCAACCGAAAGTCTAGCTAATATCGAAAATGTTCGTATAATCCAATCCGATCTAATAGATATAGAACTTGGAAATATGCAAATAAAGTTTGACATCATATTCTCTAATGCGGTATTGCACTGGATACTTGACCATTATAAGGTTTTTAAAAATTTCTACAATTTGTTGAATCCAAAAGGGGAATTGCTTATCCAATGCGGTGGCTATGGGAATCTGAAAAAGACTATTTTAGTTTTCAATACAGTAAAGGATTCTTTGGCATTCAAACAATATTTTTCTGAATGGAAACAATCATGGAATTTTGCAAAACCTGATGATACTAAAAATATTTTAAACGATATAGGATTCAAACACATTCACGTGTATCTCTCGAACTCAAATGTAAATTTCAATAGCAAAAACAGCTATTTACTATATGTAAAATCAGTGGTATTAGGTCCATACTTGAAATACCTTCCATCAGAACAACTAAAAAATAAATTCGTTGATGAGATTTTAGCCATGATTGATAATGACTGTCCAGAATTAAAATGGAACCTTGACTATGTAAGATTAAATATATTAGCGTCAAAATAATTTTGAGAATTAGAAATATAACGTTAAATTTTTTCATAGTTTTCAAGTTAATAGTGGTTCATATGATTCCGAGAAGGTGTCAGTAGTAGAACTTGTCTTGTAAAACAGAGGCTCTTTCGTCTATCTTTTATATTATTGAAGTTAAATATTTGACGATTAAGCGAATGAAGCCTCACAACTAATATAGTATATGCTGCAGATGTCATGTCCTTTTATATCATAATCTTACAAAGAATAATGGGAGTCATGGTGTTTACTCGTAAATAACATCTTAATCAAAACCTTTTCTTACACTAAAACTGAAATGAAAAATAAAATGGAAAACTAATCTGCTTTATAGATAATCAAATAATTTAGATAATATGTTAATATGAATATCTGTACAAGTGATGTTAACGTGAATAGTCTATTTATGATGAAATAAAATAGTTAATAATGTCCTTTAGAATAGTGGGGTAACTCGATAGACTTCTTTGATATTATTGCCAAAGATGGAATGAAAGCACATGTGATAAACTATCATCAAAGCTTGCAAGTGCACTCAAAAATAACCTATCACGAACTTTTTACCTTTCTCTATATACTTGTTTACCTTCTTGCTAATTGAGTTATTACCCTGTTTGTAAGTACCTCAGCACTGACTGGCTTTATCAAAAAATCATCAGCTCCATAAGCAAGCACTCGTGTCTTGGCAACGTCATTGTTTGCCACAACAACAATTTTAATAAGAGGCTTTTTTGTCTTTGACTTTACAATTATCATTGCGCCTCTATCTGCAGCTATTTTCCCATCAATAAGCATGGAGTCTACCTCATCAACATGCTCATCAAGGGCCTTTAGAGCCTCTTGCGCTGACGTACACTTTAAACATCTAAAGCCATTTAATGCAAAAACGCCACTAAGTACAATGTTAATATCAATATCATCAGTGACTATTAGTATTGTTCCGTTAATGTAATTTAATCCATCATATTCATCCTCGATAGACATAATAATAATAATGCTCAGAAGTATTATCTATCTACTCATAATAACCTTTTCTCTTTAGGTTATATGTCGATAACTTGGTTAAATGTACAACTATATATATTTATTAAAAAGATATCATCTATTTTTCTGATTATTTAAAATATTTTTTACCATATTCTCATTTTCTTTAGAGTGGCTTTGATAGATTCTTTCAGACCATACTATTCTCTCTACTCCTTCGATTTTTTTTATTGCTGCAATTAAATTGAGTAATTCTATGCCTTCTTTGTAAACTACGTTACCAAGAATGTCCGAATTGCCTATATGAATTTCAACATGGATTATTTGGGTGAGATCGTGAATTTTCTTTGCCATTTCTTCAATATTGCCATTTTTCAAATACACATGAATCAACCCTGTTTTGAATCCAAACTTTTCGTAGTTTATTTGAATGGAAGATGTTACATAGCCTGTGGCTAATAGTTCTCTGACTCTTCTTTGTACTGTAGAAAGCGGTATTTGAAGATCGGAAGAAATTTCTTTGCTCGTTTTATTCAAAACCATTAAATCAATTATTTTAATATCTGTTTCATCAAGCCTTTTATCAGATTTATTCTTAAGTATGATTTTATATCCCATTTCTTGTATGATAGACTTTATATTTAACTATACACAGATGTTCTTTCAATACAATAAAGATATTATTTCTATACTTGGCATAATGGAATAATGAGTTTTATTGTTTATGCCTACTTTAATATGTTATTGGTAATTAGACTTTCAAAGATTTTAATTTAGTAAATATAGGCTTACATGTAAAGTATTGTCTCCCAACGTCCCTACTTGTTCTGAGAAATGGACATTAGAGATAAAAGAAATGACTTTATCTTGTTCATAAAAAATAATTCATCTGTAATGTTATGATGTTTTATAGCGGAAAAACTGCATATAATAGACTTTCTATAGCGAACTTAACATAGTGGTAGAGAAAAACGGAAATATTTTACTATAAAGGCCTTTCCTAGGTGCAGTAGCAGAGTATTAACTGCTTTCTTCCTCAATGACGATCATTTAAATAAAGTTGTGGTGTATATAGATATTATTGGTAAATTATTACACCTTTTGTGTCTCCAGAGACACAGATTCCTTATATAAATATATTAAAAGAGTGGTTGTAATTCGTTCTTAATGATTAAATATATAAATTACCTTATAAAGAATTTAAAGGATCTTACTGATATTGTATCGGTATAATTATTTTCCTTGCTTAAATATATGGTATTGTAAAAGCTCACCCAGATCTATCTATCTTAAAAATAACCAAGGCGTTTGAACTGTTATTACAACGTTATAGAAGATACGTCTGCCAACCAAATGGTTATAATTGGCAATTTAGTTGAGGGTAAGAGTATAGCGCAGGTAGTATACAGTGAACAATTATCTTTGCGTCCTTGATTTAAACTCTAAAAAGCTGATTTAATGGTTATTAAATATGTTCT
>JAPSGR010000039.1 GCA_031177355.1 Candidatus Nitrosocosmicus sp.
TAATAATTATTTTACCGCTGTCGGTAAACTTGATGGCATTGTCAACAAGGTTGACAAGTACTTGAGTAATTCTGTCTTTATCGGCTTCTACGATAACATCTTTGTCACTTTCTTCGTTAAAATTAGAAGTAGTGTCATCATATATTAAATCCAGATTTTTATTTTTGAATCGAATCTGATTTTTGAAATCCTGTATAACTGTAGATATCAAGACATGTAAACTAAATTGTTCTTTGTGCAGTTCAAGAGTAAGATTATCTATCTTTGCCATATCTAATATATTGGATATAAGTTTTTGAATTCGTATTGCGTTTTTTGCTATGATTTTAATATATTCCACATTTGTATTTGGTTCAGACAATATCATTTCACTATAACCCAGTATTGATTGAATAGGAGTTCGTAGTTCATGAGCTGTGATATCTATAAACTCTTTTTGATTCAACGCTAGTTGCTTTATCTGTTCGTTAGCTATAACAAGATTTTTAGTTATCTCTATCATTTCGTCATTCATAATTGAGAGGTTTTGGTTGGTTTCAGTCAGTTTATTGTTAACTGTAATGAGACTCTGCTCTGTTTCTGTTAAATATTTTTTTTGTTTTTTTAGATCTTCTGCCTTTTTTATAATATCGCTGTTTGCAAGACGAAGGGACTCGTTTGCCTCCCTCAGGTCTTCAGTCTTGGCTATTAACTCTCCTGTTTTTATCTCCAGATGGTCCTTTAATGATAGTCTTTTTGTACTTTTTTGCTCATTTTTTGCTGCTGTTATGGCTATTCACTATCTATTATAGAAATAAACTTTAAATAATTATCAATCCCGATTGTAGATTTGGTTTAATAATCTGTGTAAAACATGTATGTTGATATTTTTCTAGAACCTTATTAACACAGGGAACTTAATCCTATAAATGTGAGGTGTTATTAAATCATAGTAAAACTGTATAGATCCTAGTGTAAAGTTATTACCCTAATTAACCGCTGATCAAATCAATATAATCAATTTTTTGCCTGGTCTAATAATTAGCCATCTCTCATTTATTGTCATTTTATAAAATTTTATCTTGTGATTAGCATTTGCATACATATTATATGTAATAAACCACCAAATAGGTAGATATATTGATGTGTCTAATAACTAATATAGTGTTTATTACCCCTTACTCCGACTCGTTATTGTGAACCGCTTTCAAATGATCTCTTATTACTTCTTTAAGATTTCCCTTCACTTCTTTAATACTCTTCTTATATAGTATCATTTTTCCATCTCCGTTCTCTTTAGTGCAATAGATATTAGCGTGCCACATTTGGTTGTTAATATTTGGAAAATCAGAGCGAAAGTGCGCACCTCTGCTTTCTTCTCGCATGAGGGCGCTTCTTATTATCGCCTCGGATACAAGCAAAGATGACTTGACTTCCAATGTAATAATGAGATTCTGGATGTGGCGTTCATTATTTAATTCATTTTCATGTAATTTATGGGTCTGAGAATGAAATCTATCCTTTAGATTTAGAATTGTTTCCAAACCCTTTCGAAGATTTGTAGCATTTCTGACTATTCCTGCATATTGATCCATGAGATCCTGTATTTCCCTGCGAAAACTCAATGGATCATCCAATACCATGATAGGTTCTGTTTCAAACTTTTGTATATGCACATCTGGTTTTAACGCTAATGGGTTATCTTTTTCTGGATCTTGTAACTGCTTTTCGTAAATTGAAGCTTCCCTACCTGCTATTTTTCCAAAAATTAGGGTATCCAGTAAACTATTGCCGCCTAATCTGTTGGCACCATGTATCTGGCTTATTATTTCACCAGCTGCGAATAAACCCTCCACCTTTGTTTTACAATTTACATCAACCGATAGTCCTCCCATAGAGTAATGAGCAGTGGGGCCCACTTCCATTTTCTCTTTAGAAATATCAACTCTGGCTATGTCTTTAAATTGTTTATACATGGTAGGCAATCTATCTAAAATTTTGTTTAGAGGAAGGTGAGTGACGTCTAACCAAACTCCCTTATGTGTAGTGCCTCTTCCTTCTGCGATCTCATTATAAATGGCTCGTGCAACTACATCTCGAGGACCTAGTTCCATCCTATCTGGATAATATTTTTCCATAAACCGTTCATTTTTTGAATTAAGTAAAATTCCTCCTTCTCCTCGAATAGCTTCAGTAGCAAGCGTACCTAAGGCATTCTCAGGCCATACCATACCAGTAGGATGAAATTGAACCATTTCCATATCTACTAAATCTACTCCTGCTTCATATGCTAGTTCAATTCCTTCGCCATAGTGTTCATAATTTCTTGAACTACTTACCGAATATACTCTCGTATACCCGCCTGAAGCAAGTATTAAGGATTTGCAATTGAACTTGACAAACCGTTTATTCTTAACGTCAATACCAATTGCTCCTTTTATTTTATATGTAGGAGAATTTGACTGCTCATCCACTTTATGTATGTTATTTGTGACTAGTAATTTTGTGATATGGATATTATCCATGATAGCGATCTTTCTTTCGACAACTTGTTGCATCAAAACGCGAATTATCTCATTTCCTGTCCAGTCTTCATAAAAAACAGTTCTTCTGTATGTATGAGCACCAAAGAAACGTTGAGTTAATTTCCCATCGACTTCCCTGTGAAATCTAGCACCCCAGTTGACTAATTCATGAATAGCATCAGGAGCACTCCTGCAAAGAATTTCAACTCTCTCATAATCGGCAAGATATTCACCTTCTATCAATGTATCAGAAGCATGTATCATCCAGTTATCCTGGGGATCCATGGTTCCAAGTGCAGCATTAATTCCGCCTCTCGCAAGCACTGTATGGGGATCACCTTGATTACTCTTACTAATTAGAAGAACAAACGATCCATTGTCGTGAGCCTCAATTGCGGCTCTTAGACCCGCAGAACCGCCCCCAATAACTATGACATCATAAAAATCATTAATCTGACCATAATTATTTTCAGTCATAATTATATTTTATGGTATAGATATTTAACATATATTGCGAATTGAGTATAAAGTCTATTTAAAAATTAGTAGCAAAGTTTATAATATTATGCCCCCGATTTTGATTCTAATTTTAGATAACAAATAGATAGCTTAGCTCAAACTGTTTTAGTAAATATCTTTAGGAATTTGTTTTATTTTGAAGAATCAACTATAGAAAATTAGAAGAATAAGGGGTAGGTTTGAGGTTCGCGTTTCATTTAGAACATTAATCAAACTATGCCTAATGTCAGATCCTCTGTTGCAATAAACAATAGTTGATCTGAATTGAATCATCAGATGAAAGTTTACTCAATATAAGATCATCATCAAATGTAATTAATAATAAAATCATTCATCACTCATTTAATCATGTTCAATACAAAAGGTAAATGCAACAATAAGGACAAAAATGAGAAATGGGATAGAAAAAATAACTCTTTATTAAACTTGGATTCCTTATGCATCTTCACTGGTTAGGTGACTATTTTTAGATTTAGGTCTATTTTGTTATGTGTCAGATGTAGGAGTTGTCTATTATTCAAAAAAATGCAATTATTCTTTTATTGTATGTTTAATACAAAGAAATATGACCTATGATGAAAACATTGATTGGGAAAATTTAGTGATGAAAGAGGCAATAGGATTTAACAACTCTGACCTTGGTCAAGTCCAAGAAGTAAGAGGAGATAACATAATTACAAAAACAGGTGGGATGGACGAAGAAGTATATGCTATACCAAGAAATCTAGTCGAAAAGTTTGATGGTCACAGACTATTGCTAAGGGTAACAAAGGAAGAAGCTGAAACTCTTTACAAGATTAAGGAATCTTATATGAACAAACAAAAAGACCATAAAAACGATATAGCTTCAAAGGATAGTGATGATGGTAATGTAACATCCTCGTCAATTTCATCACCCACTTACGAAAAATCTGTCAAGTTAGGTGAATTCATAGGTAATGCGCTAACATCAAATTGGAATTCTCAAAAAAAACCAGGCAAAGTATATGTTAAGAATAGGCGCATTCACCACGGTGAGGTTGGAACATCAATGGGTATAGCTGATGCTTTTAAAGACCTTAGTCCAGCAATTACGGGAATTATATCAGGTATAGGAAAGGGTCTGGTCAAAGACGATATTGCAGATAAACATAAATGGTTTACATTTAAGAAAAAAGAAGAGGAAGAAGAGGATAAGACATGATTTGTGTGGACACTTTGTTATATCTTAACCCCTGTTTATACACTTGTGTTGGAATTTGCATTACCAAGATAAAAAATTGATAATTGTTCGATTTTAAACAATAAAATTACATTAGCTGCATTAAAACTATATTATCACAGGAAACTTAATCTACCCCGGATGGAAACTGTTACTAACAAATATAATTGATGTAATCTGTGTATTGGATTTTAAAAAAAGGCTGAGCTAGTAACTTAAAAAAATGGTAATTATGAACTACGAATGATACTTTTTATTTTCTCTTTCATTTCAGGTGTTATGTCCTCTTCTTTCATATTGTGATCTCTTTTGGCATGTTCCATGCCGTTCTGCAACACTTCTTCCTCTGATTCACCTTTAACTATGACGTCACAATCAAATCCTGCTTCTCTACAGTTTATTGTTTTCATTAATTAATTATTAATATACTGTCTTATAACCACGATGATAGAAGTGGTTCTTTTCTCAAAAAAAATATTGCAATTCATGAACATGCCTCGATAAAACGATAGTTACGGATGAACTGTATATGTAGAAAAAAACCCTATTTCAACACATAATAGTTCGTTATTTAGATATGTAAAAGAACTGACAAACTTAATATCTAGATTATCTATTAATTGAACGGACAAAACTAGATGGATGATGGCTGACCCTAATGCTAAGAAACTGTTTTGGTTTTTATTTGCAGGGTCTAGGGGCGGCATGAATAGAATATCGATAATAGAATTACTAATACAGCAGCCATACAATATTAACCAATTATCCGATATAATCAAAATTGACTACAAAGCGATACAACATCATATACATGTATTAGAAAAGAATAACCTAATTACCAAGGAAGGAGAAAAATATGGTATCTTATATTTTATATCAAATTATTTGGAGGCAAACATGGAAGCATTTAGAGAAGTGATAAATAAAATACAAAAATCCAAAAAGAAATAGAACCAAAGTTTCGGATAGATATGGAACAGATATGGAAATAAGTAAATAAATGCTTAATTTGAAATTACAATGATTTAGTATAATGGATATTTGGATGGGGACAATCAACGCACTTATTAACATGGTAAATTTAGGTTTGCTTGGTGCTTTGATTTTTACATTTGCTAAAATATACCATAGCAGCAGAGCCCACTTTACCTTAGGCTTGATCTTTTTTTGTAGCTTGCTTCTGATAAACAGCATCATTTCTGTTTACTCATACATTACCATGTCAATGTTATTTTCTGATCAACTTGTACCATATCTATTGACAATTTCCATTGCTGAGATGACCGGATTGATTATATTCCTCAAAATTGCTCTGGATTAGATATTTACATCCAGCATTCAGTTATTCTTGCTGTTACATTTTTTTTGATTTGTAAGGATGAATAACCCTTGAGGACTGATTTGACATAACAATAATCTTGTTCTCCCTTTTTACTTTTGGACTAGATCTGGAAATAACTATTAGTGCATTTTATTACTGCGCTTCTAACAACAAGAACTTTTCTCATTTGAAACCTTAATTTTACAGATTAAATTGTTGTAATAGTATTAAAAAGAAGACTATACCAAGTCGCCACATATGGAAAAAACTTGGACATAATATGGAAGATCGCTTATAACCCTTATCTGGATCTACTCCTCATGAAAGATATAATACACAAAAACCTTTATAAAAAAATCACTTATCTGACGGTCGCCATAATTGCTGCTGTGGTAGCAGTGTATCTTGCTTCGCCATTGTTGATATCGACAGAAATAAATGAACCCTTTCCTCAAAATTCTGCTGCTTTGGTTTCTTATGATAATTTTAGAATGATGACCGAAGACGAGAGGGCTAAAGTTGTAGAAAGCATGAGTGCTTCTCTGAAAAATAAATTAATGATTCAATATGCCAATTCAAATGATGCCATGACTAACGTCATTGATGAATCCATGAATGAAACTGTAAATTTATCTGAATCTCATAATTCCCTACTATCAGGCTCATTTATAGGCGTTAACGATGGAGTTCACAATGCTGAAGGCACAGCAAAAGTAGTTCCACTTCAGCAAGTCAATTCAAATATCCTTAGATTAGAAAACTTAAAGATAACGAACGGACCAGATCTATATGTCTATTTATCAACAGATAAGAGTGCATCTGATATTGTCAACCTTGGGAAACTAAAAGCTAACAACGGAAATCAAAATTACAATATCCCGACTGGTACTGACTTGTCAAAGTATGATACAGTATTAATATGGTGCAAGGCATTTTCAGTTCTATTTGGCAGCGCCGAGTTCAAACCTCAACAGTAATAAATAGAACGTTAAGAAAAAGAATTTAGAACCTTATAGACCTTGGTATTTTTTTGAATCTTCCAGGTCTGAAGTTACTAAAATGCCTGACAAAGTTCATTTTAATGAAAAATTCAAAATAAAATACTCTCATGATAAAGAAATTATCAAGTGCAGTAACACATTCTACAAATACATAACAAAGCCTGGTGGAGATTGAGTTATTATCAAAATCCATAAATGAATTCGAGATGAAGTCTCCTCCAAATAGTTTGATTGCCCTCTGGCTAGTACATGTTGTTTTTAATAGATGAAGAAAGATTACCTTCAAAATCTAGTTTATATGTATATATAACCACTAAATGGGCCGATGAATAAATAGATTATTAGTATTGTCAAATTATCGCCTACTAATTACCTAATTTATGACAAAGACAATCAAATCGGGTGAGAACATTACCACAGGAGACAATCCTCACAAATGCGAATTATTACTAATAAAGGTACTTGATCTAATACCTCGAAGCATGATGATTACAGCTTCAATGGAGGCCTTCATATTATAAAAATTGGATGGAGTTGAAGCTAATTATACCTCTAGGTTACAGTAACAGTACCAGACATCCAAGGATGGATCACACACATGTAATGGAAAGTGCCCGGATTCTCAAAGGTCACTGTGAATGAGGTGATTGGTGGAGCACCTGGTGGTACTTGTCCCATTGGCCATATCCAACCAGAGTTGACATAACTTTCATTACCAGTAAACGTATAGTTTGAGTTGGGTGGAAGATGAGTTACATTTGTCCTACTACTGTCAACTGCAACTGGGGCAGAGGCTCTAAGATTATCCACTATTACTAATTTGTTATTTGGATTTGAGTTGTCAGGAATTATCGATGGTTCAACATTTGGAGCTGGAACTGCAGATGTAAATTCGGTGTTATTTGGAACGCTAAAGGGAGCAAATAAAGGAGGAATCATCTCCTTGTCCTTAACAAAGGTAACTGTGTGAGGTTCTGCAACCTGCATAGGGTTGTTCCAAGTAACGCTTTCGCCGGCATTAATGGTCACATTTTGTGGAGTATATTTGTCCCAGTCTGTTCCGTTTCCACCTGTACCTACTGTGCTTGAAACAGCATTAGCTTCTCCTTGATATGATACATCAAATACTACAAAAAGGGAAAAGACAAGCAAACTTGCATTTACAGTCATAATTCTTGTTATCATTATATTTTCAAATTCCCCGGAAATATAAAAACCTATAGTCATTGTTAATCAGGATAATTCTTTACTTGAAACTTTGGCATTGTAAAGTTCTATGACCCATTTCAGACCAAAATAAATAATAGATTTAATATTTAGATCAAATACGATACAGAACTCTTTGACACTTGTTATTAACTCTCCTGGATTCTATTCAACCTTGAAAAACATATGTGCACGGATGTATGTAAAGGTGATGAATATTTGGAAGAATAACGTTCTACAATATTTTGAGACGATTTAGTCTCCAATTTAAATAGGTAGTTTGATATATTACTATTTCAATGCATCATAATGCGAAATATGACCAAGTTGTAGAATTTGTAAATTCTCTGCTTGATGGAAGTATTTATATAAACATCACCGGAAACCCAATTGAAAATACTCAAAGTAGGCCAGATTACAAAACCGATAAGATTGTAAGATTTTTTGAACTTGCTAACCAAAAGGAACAAAATGATCAAGAAAAGGAAGAATTAGAAAATCTAACAAGAGATTTATTTGATTCTCTAGTGTTTTGGAGATTAAAAGGACTAATATTTAAGGCTACTTAGACCATCTATGAGTAAAATTCAGCAAAATTGTTATTGTTCGGCCTCAAGCCGGATTAACCTTCATAGATTTATAGTCGTATAGATCTTTATCTATTTAACTTGATAATATAACCTATTATAAAGTTGCATTAGAACCCTTCTACTACCCCGAGCAACTTAATCTCTCTGGATTAGGGCTGTTATTATAATGCAATATTATATTTGTGAATAAAAAACTGCTTGTAATTATCGAGATGAGACGAAACTTATTACGAGAATAGCGAATAACTTGCACTCAATGTGATTTTAATTTTTAGTTACTTTGAAATATAAAGTCATTAAAAAAGTTGCTCATTAATCTAGACTATAAAAACTTATCAAATTTAAATAATTAGATATCAATTTTGAACCCTTTATATTATAATCGAAAATTCAAAATTTACTTTAAATGGGAATAGAATGCCATAAATACGGGAAATACCACAATATCGATAAGTGTTGAATGAGCAAACCTACTGAATATTTTCAGAACGATAAATATGCATCATCTCGTTTATTGAACCTAATCAAGAACGTAAACACAAGTCTTGATATCTCCATCGGTAGTGATAAACTGCCTTTTTTCATTAGATGCTCAGGGTGTCTTGATGGTTGTAAGAAGTTATTGAAAAAGGATATTCAGATAAGATTCATACTTCAATCACCTCCAAAAAGTGTTCAGGATTATAAGCAACTCGCGAGTATAGCCTCAAAAGTAAAATATCTTGAAGGTATCCAAGGGCTATCAGCTATATCTGATTCCGAATATTTTAATTTTGAGTCTAATCCTACCGGACCTCAAAATCAAGAGGTCTATAGCACTAGAAATAAAAACATTTTGTCTATTGCAAAGAAATCTTTTGATACCTTATTTCTTCATGCTATTTCATATTTAGAAACGTCCACTCAGTCTGGAGAAGAATTCAATATATTTCCTCCATCACTTAGGTTTAAAGTAGATCAAGAAGTCTCAGATCAAATAGTATACTTTCTAAATCATTCAAAATTTGTTTATATTTATTCCTCTATTGGTAGAATGTTATTAGGTTATCAAAACTACCTAGAACAATTCGATCAGGTTCTAACCAAGGCTAAAGTGAATCAACACAAGGGCATCAGATGGATAACTTCAATTCAAACTAGAAATGATTTAAGACTAGTAAAGAACTTGCTACAAATGGGAATACAGATTCGTCATACGCTTGACCGACCGCCTTTTGATTTTGCTTTATCTGATAAGTACTTTGCATGTACTATAGAAAGGAGCGATGAAAATAAACTGGTAATTGATAACCTGTTACTAAATGATGACCACACAAACCTGACGTTTTATAATATGATTTTTGAAAAACTATGGGAATCGGCGATGGATGCTGAAGATAGGATTAAAGAAATGGAAAGGGTCAATGATGATAATATAGCAGTAATTTCAGATTCAAATGAATCTCTTCATAAACTCTTTGAGTTATTTACACTAGTAAAAAGAGAAGTCTTGATCATTCTTCCTTCTACGAATGGGTTTTTCCGCACAGAATTGTCTGGTGGGTTCAAGAAGCTCGATAGAATAGGTGCCAAAGGAATTCGAATTAGAGTCTTGACATTACATGATCAAGAAAATAGCTCTGAAATACAAAAAATCAAGGCAAGGTATGCTAACATCAATTTTAGAGACTTGGAACAAACCAATACTTCATTTAATAGAATTATGGTATTTGACAAGGAGAATACTGTTATTTGGGAAGTTAAGGACGATAACCAACTTAAATTTACAGACGCTTTGGGTAAAGCGATATTCATAGATGGTGTCAAAACCTCCCAAACAATCGCATCAATTTTTGATAATCTTTGGGCGCAGACAGAAATCCTTAGCAGGCTAAAAGAGGCTCACGAGAAAGTTAAATTACATGATAAAATGCAGCGCAATTTCATGGATCTAGTAGCACATGAGTTACGTACCCCATTGCAATCGATCTTAGGCATTACAGAAATATTGAAAAAAGACATTCAGAACAAGGATCAGAATTTTATGTTGCAGATAATTATGTCAAATGCAAGAAGGCTACGTAGATTATCTGAAAATATACTAGATATAACACGTCTTGAAGGTAATATTCTTTATCTCAACAAAGAAGCGTTTAATCTAAATGAACTAATAAAAACAACAATTTCAGATTACATTACCAATTTAGAGTACAACAAATCTATTTCTTTTGAATATAAAAACTTTGATAAAGAATATGTGGTTGTGGCTGACAAGTTCAGGATAACTCAAGTAATACAAAATCTGGTTGATAATTCAATAAGGTTTACAAAAAGTAAAGGAAAGATAGTTTTAATTCTGAGTGAAAAAACTGTACATTCTAAAGAGATAATTGTTCTTAGTGTAACTGATAATGGTGAAGCCTTGAGGCCAGAGATACTTTCAAAATTGTATACCAAATTCTCTTCGGACTCTTACTACGGCGTCGGAATTGGTCTTTATTTATGTAGGAAAATAATAGAGGCACATCACGGACGAATTTGGGCGATAAATAATAGAAATGAAAGTGGTTGTACATTTAATTTTGGTATTCCTAGACAAGGTTAATCAACAGTAGAGAGAATAATAAACGAATATACAAAGAGAATGGACTATTTTACTAATAGTATACAGACTACTATAATGATTTTAAATCTATCATAATTCAATCTAAATTGACAGGTTCAAATCCTCTCCTTCCATTACTATAAATACAAATTTTTATTGGTCCTCTAAAAATATCAATTGAAGAATAAGATTATAGCCTTCAAGATCATTTTTTTATATTTATAGATATTATAATAGTAAGATAGATTTGTATTAATGTGTATAGAAAAGAATATCGTTATTCATACAGCTGATCTAACAAACTACCTTAATACAAAGATGATTTATTTGGTCTAGAGTCCTGTTCGTTTGGACCAACATATTATGTATATAATTTTGATACAATTATTAAATAATAAATGGATCCAAGCCTATTAAAATAATCGAAATTTGTTTATGAATACGTATGAATTCATGAAATCTTCTGGCCATAGATAGACTAGTTATTTTCTTTCGAGTGAGAATATTCTGGTATCTCCCATTCATAGCATTCTCTATTGATTATATTAACAAAATTATTAGTATGAAAATAAATTAGATCTGATTAAATCACGTAAATTGCCGACATTTACAAACTAGGCATCGGTGATCGTAAAATCTCGGACCATTAATTTCATTTCTATGCTCTTTTTTCTCGTGAATACAATTCTTACATATTAACAATTGAAAACTTTCTAATTTACTCATAATCGATAATGGATATAATACATTATTAATAACAAGTAATAATTGAGGTAATACTACCCATTTTACAGTCAAACTAATAGTTTCTATGCGAGTCATTATCCCTTGACTGTTTACTTGCCTAATATTCGATTTATAATTATCAAAAGAAAGAGATAAATATAATATATTTAAGGTTATATGAGATAAAGTCGATTGATTTAGCTTATAATGTTTTTTGGGAATAAATAGCAAAAAAATACAACCACTATATATAACATGCTGCATCATAATCAGTATGACTACAATACAAACTCAAATTGAAATAAATGCACCTCTGAATACTGTATTTGAATATTATACTAATCCAGATAACATAAAAGAATCATGGCCCCGAGATGTAGTAAAGGGATCAGAAAATGTATCAGGACAAAAAAGTGAAGAAGGCTCAGAAATGAAAGTAGAAGGAGAATATATGGGTAAAAGAGATGAAATGCTTCTAGAGGTTACAGAAAAAGAACAGAATAAAAGATTAGTTACAAAGCAAACAGAAGGGCCTTTTCAAAAATGGGAAAGCACTCAAGAATTTCAAAGCGATGGTGAGAATTCAACTAAAGTCAAACACACTATAAATTTTGAATTACCTACAACAGGAAAGGTCGCAAACTTTTTGACTGGAAGTCAAGCAGAAGACAAAATAAGACAAGGCGTACAACAGGCTGCTCAAACAGTAAAACAAAAACTAGAATCAGGTTAAAGCATTAACTTTATGTCTTCTTTAGTAACTGAAGATTAATTTGTTAAATTAACCTTTCTTTTGCGAATGAAATATTTACGATAATTGTACAATGACTTCCATTAATTCATCATTTATCGTTTGGATTCTTAATTGACATCACTATATGATTTGTTATATCTAGGTACCAAATTAAAACGAACGCGCTTCACCTTCTGGTCTTACAGCAACACATACAAGATAATGTAATGCTTAAGCAACCCGATTAGCCCAATAAAGATGGGTTTTTAATTTTCTAGACGGTCAGTATGGAGAGTTAAATTTTCAAAAAAGGAGAACTATGATTACAGCCATTCCTATAAAATAAATACTATTCATTAATTTTTATATTTTATATTCTACTTTTAATATGGACACACATATTCATCTCCGTTTGATGATAGATTTTGGAATTTTTAAATAGTGAGCTAGACTTAGAGAATTTAAATCAAAACATTTAAGAAAATAAAATTGTATGAATAAATTTAGTTCTTTTTTGCTATAGTTTGCAATATGAACGTCGATAATTAGGCTATTAAATTCAGTTAATTCTTACACTATATTATTATATAATAAAGAGATTGAAAAGTCGATAATTGTTTTTATCGTGGTTCTCCTATTTGATAGTGGAACAAAAAGTGATTTGGCGAATATTGACTAGTCTACAACCTCTATAATCTTTAATAGCTTGACAAATCTGTTGCTTTATATTCATTACAAAAGGACTTTCTTATACTGGATTATCTAGTATGTCGACAATTTTTGATTAAAGGATGTCTCAACCTTCTCACAAGTTATTGATTTGAATCACAGATGAATAGTCAAGGAATCGAAGTAAGTCATAAATTAATATGTTTAATTCGTAATATTCTATATAATAAGGAATTTTTAGAAAAATGAATTCTAATTATGTAAAGCGAATTGATTTCACTAAATCGGTAGAGTATGATGATAAGGAGGATGTTTATTATGTGACTTCAGTTACTACAGGAGAGAAGTATAAGATTAATAAATTAAGAGATAATAACCATTGGTTTTGTACATGTAAAGGATATTTGTATTCGGCGGGAAACCCAAAGAAATGCAAACATACTCAAAGGATTGGAGTTATTGATCAACTGTATAAAAAATATGCTGACAAGATTACAAGAATTGAATTAAAAGATGGATAATTGATCT
Organism: Candidatus Nitrosocosmicus sp.; assembly: GCA_031177355.1. Classification (GTDB taxonomy): domain Archaea; phylum Thermoproteota; class Nitrososphaeria; order Nitrososphaerales; family Nitrososphaeraceae; genus Nitrosocosmicus. Next base: position 13,583 of record JAPSGR010000039.1, read on the forward strand.
ACAGTAATGTGAATAGTGTGCATATTTAACAATTTTTTTATAGGTAATTTCTGCATCAATTACATTATCTAACCTTACGCAAGATTAGTCGTTGATTTGTGATTAACTAGGTGTGTTTTTTTGCTAAAATCTATTCAACTTTAAGTTATATCCTCATAGATGCGAACTGCTACTAACGATCGGATTAATATTATAATTTAATCTTAACCCATACTATAGAAATTTTAGTTTCAATAATTCTCGAGTATTAAGATATGGTAGTTAGTTGACGATATACTAACAATGGAAATTAAAATTACAGTCTCCCTGTTTGCCTGGCTTGTCAAAATATGACGCCGCCATGAAATGGTGCAAAGCATTTCCGTTCTATTCGGTATTGTTGAAATTGAACTCTTTATAATGATGAATTAGATAAACAAATAAACTAGTCAATTAAATTTTTGACGACTATAGTAACGATCTGAATTTTTATTGTTTAATCTTCCTACGAGTATATATGTCTGTCTTGGAAGGAGGGGGGGGAAGAACGCATCTTGAAGCTCGTTATGATAGGAGATTGGTTATACTATACAAATACGCACAGCTTTTCAAGATCTGGAATAGATTTGGAGCCGATTTGGAATAATGCTTATAATTAAAGTTGTGCAAACCTATTTTTGATAATAAATATGTCAACAACAAAAGTATTGGCAAAAAGTTTTGAATCTCCTGACGAAGTGAGAACTTTTGAAAAGGGAAAAGTAGAGATTGTAAATCTGGGCCGCGTGATTATTGGTAGAGCAACATTCGAACCCGGATGGAGTTGGGGAAAATGTGTAAAACCATTAGTTAAAACAGATAGTTGCCAAGCCCCACACACCACAGTCATAATTTCAGGAAGGATGAAAGTTAGGATGGATGATGGTACAGAATTTGAAGGGGGGCCAGGAGATACAGCAGTTATACCCCCAGGACATGATGCATGGGTAGTGGGAGATGAGCCCTGTGTTTCATTTGACTTTACAGGAATGGGAGACTATGCAAAAAAACAAGAGTAATAGATATTTCTCATTCTGATGGATAAACCACAGAACGTTTGGTTTTCTTCGACGATTTCTAAGATCATCCTTTTTTAATGATTGTTTATCAGACTTAATCCTTGCCAAAACTAATCATGAAATTGAACCCATTGAGCAATTCTTTAGTTACTTTACTTTTTTATTGACGAATATGTTTATTTAGAATAAAAAAAATAAAGAATTAAAAATAAAGTAGTTTTATTTACTTTTCTTAAATGGTCAAGATTTCTTGCTGTTTCTTCTTCAAACAACTCTTTGGTATGGCATTGAACTTCTATACCGTGTCTCTGCGTTTTTTATCAGTTATACTTCTGTTTAACCATACATGGTATGGATACATACATGGTCCAAAGCATCTACAATCAAGGATTAGTGTGATACTCAATAATTGTTATACCTAAAACAAGATACCTTTTAAATTCCCTTTTTAAGAAAAAAAGAGGCAATACAATCACCTAATTTTTAAACAACTTGACATCTGTATTTGCAATTGAACCTTAATACCACTGGAAAATTGATTTAACTGATGACAACTGTTTGACTGGAGATAAAATTGATAATTATAAAAAAACAAGTTATAGTATATGGTCAAAAGCGAAGATGAAATATTTCTGTTTTTTGTTGTTTCATCTACTTATGAGATATATATATAATATACTAAAGGTTGCTTTGACTAGTTAAGTGCTTAATAAGCTGCTATTATTTGGACCCCCCTTTGACATATTATTGCGAGAGAATGGTTGGACCATGATAACGCATAGTCTATTAAATAGGCAGTGTAGGTAATATCGTTCGAGATTGACAAAACTGTTCAAATCTATAATACTTTATTCGATAAGAAGGGTTTCAGATAATGTGAATATCCTTAAGCAATCCTTAAGATTATCAGCATGACTCTGGAAGAGGCTGAGTGATTCCTCAAAAGTAAATTAACTTACAGTTCGTTACCTTTGATAATAAAGGTGATCCAAAATGGATACTTATATATCCAATACCATACAAAATTGGAGATAATTTTTATCATGTTCTAAATTAGGTGATTCAATTCAAAAGTGATTATGAGTTACTTTTTAAATACGCTTCTTGTTATAACATTTTGTCCTTGATGCTTTCCAGTGAATTATTCAATTGATTCCTAAATTAGGTAAGACCTATTCTTTCTTTCTGTGGTTGACCATTTAGAAATGATTCGGCAATATTTTTAACAAATTCTGGTTCTACTCTTGGTGGCATAGGAGGTTCATAAGGATCTACATATGCCTCCACTATTATTGGTCTTGTATTTTCTTTTTGTTCAACCAAGGCCAATTTCATAATACCATCTATCTCTTCTGGTTTTTTTATTGTGTAGCCTATACCTCCACAGCTTTCAGCAAATTTGGCAAAATCTATAGGTGAGAATTCTATACCAAATTCAGGATTTCCTAAAAACGCCATTTGTTCCCACCTTATCATTCCTAATGCGTTATTCTTTAAGATAATTACTTTGATTGGTAATTCGTGTTGAACAGCTGTTGCAAATTCTCCCATCAGCATTGAAAATCCTCCATCTCCTACAAAGGCAATTGATTGCCTTTGTGGATATGCAATTTTGGCCGCGATTGCATATGGTAGTCCGCAAGCCATGGATGCCAATGTTCCTGATAAAGAAAACTTCATTCCTTTTTGTATATTAATAAAGCGTGCGGCAAAAACGGTATTTGTCCCACTATCTACAGATATTATAGCGTCTTTGTCCAGATAACGAGATACTGCGGCCGCAATAGACTGTGGCTTGATAAGATTATCTATAATATTATTCGATCCTATAGGAGTTTTGTCCTTATTATTTTTAATATTTTGATGTTCTGGCTGACTGTTTTTTATCTCTAGCTCAAATTGGCAGTCTGATTTAGCAGATTTTTTCACGCTCTTGTCATTATATGTTATATCACTTTGTTTATCAAGCAATTCATTCCATCTTCTCATAGATTCCTGTTTTGACTGAAGAAAATCAAATGCAGTGGTATGATCATTCTTTTGTTTTAGAAATGGAAGCAGAGTTGAAAGAACTTTATTTGAATCACCAATCAATCCTACTTCGATAGGATGTCTCACTCCTATCCTCTCAGGTTTAATGTCTATTTGAATACCTCTACATTGCCCCGGCCTAGGTAAATACTCTATATATGGAAATGATGTTCCAATCATGATTATGGTATCAGCTTCTTCCATTGCTTCTACACTGGGAGTAGTGCCTAGCATACCAATTCCCCCTAAACAATTAGGATGATCATCGGCAACAGTAGCTTTGCCTAGCAATGCTTTAACTATAGGCGCATGAATCTTTTCTGATAATGCTATAACATTCTCAGTTGCATTTAAGGCTCCCTGACCTACCAAAATTACGACTTTATCTCCAGAATTAATAATGTCGGCAGCCTTTTGAACCCGTTCGTTGGTTGGTGTTATTCCAATATCTACAAATGCATCAGATGTGTGTCCTGGGACTTTATGTTTTGAATATTTTTTTTCTAATTTTTTTTCTTGTATGTCTATTGGTATTGTTAGATGACTTACTCCTTTTTGTGATAGTGCTGTTCTACAGGCTAAATCTACTGCCATCTCTGCTTGTTCTGGTGCTATAATCATGTTATTATATACACAAACATCTGCAAATAATTGCAATTGATTAACATCTTGTTGATATCCTGAACCCATTAAGTCAGAATAAGTTCTTCCTGTAATTGCTATCACGGGAGTACTGTCTAATTTAGCATCATACAGTCCGTTTAAAAGATGTATGGCGCCTGGGCCAGATGTGGCAATACATGCGCCTAGTTTTCCGGTATATTTCGCATAAGCGCAAGCCATAAATGCTGCTGATTCTTCATGTCTTACCAATACAAATCTTATTTTATCTTGTCGTTTTCGTAATGCTTCCATAAAGCCGTTGATGCCATCACCTGGCATACCAAAAATGACACTCACACCCCAATCAATTAAAGCCTCTGCGACAATATCCGAAGTTAGCATTTCTTATATGACATCTAGATTAAAATAGTTTATTACATAAATGGTAAATCCGTATAGTAAAGGACTAAGAATATTATATTAATTATTTGCGGAATATTTTTATCTAGTTACATACGCCCGTGGGATTAAGTTCCCTGTGGCGGTATGGTTCTGCATTATACGTACCTGTATGAGAAAAGGGTAAATGTAGAAGTTATAAACTATTTGGCGTTCCAAAAATTCCAACTTATAAGCTTAGTAGTATAATTATTGATTGCAAGCATCCTAGATGATAACTTTTAATAATTTGATATTAGCAGATTCAGCCTTTACGTACTAATATCAGATAGCGGAAATGCCAAAGTAGAACGAACTAAATTTACAATGGGAATATAGATAGACTGACTATTATCTCCAATGGTGTCTGTAAATTTGTAAGTTGATGTCATTTTATTTAATTCAATAAACTTTGTAGAAGGTTTTTCTTCCAATATAATATAGTGAGCAACGACTCCTCCAACAATTCCCGTATGGACAAATAAGATTTCTTTCTCCTTATATTTTATATAATAAAGCATCGGTGTTATTGCCATAAAAGACTGCGATGTGTAAAGTACTATATTTAATAAATCTCTTAAATTTTCATACTGGAGGTAAGTAGTAAACCATTCGCCTTGAGACATATCTAATTAAATATATTATATTTCTTAAATATTTCTTAAACATCGATTATGGTTTGCAGTGATGTTTGTATCATTGATAAAATTAAAGGTACCACTATTTACGACAGTAATTGTAAAGATTCTGGGTTGCAGCTAGTCTTAGCTTTCGATTGTGTTGTTATTTGCAGTATGGCAAGAAACCTGTCCAAGATAGACTGCCGTTTATCGTTCTTTTCAACCTAATAATGACTAGAGGATGTCTAAATACCATATACAATTATGAAATTGTAAATTACATTCACATTTTTTATTCATATTAGACTCATGATACCCCTCGAAACTTTACTCCTTCGCATCAAGACTGTTACTATGATGTTAGATTGTATTAGAGAATAAAAGTGGTGGTTTATTAAATCCAGGCGATTCTTTTAAGAAAGTTATGACAAATAAATTGCACTCTCAATGCAGTCTTAATTTTCATCTCTTTTAAAATGTCAAGTCTAAAGTAAAATTGCGATCCTAGTCCTTCATAATAAATACCTCATTTAATACAATACTCGTTATTATCACCTTATATAATATCGAAACAATAGTATAATTCTAACAGATTTTAGGCATAAGTCGTAAAATTAATTTAAAAAATGCTGTTATATTTTACCTGTAGTGATATCGTGATCTTTTTCTTTTAATTTGTTTTATGTCACTACCAACCTTACTTGGTCCATTTTTCTATTTCCTTGAAATTTCTTAGTAATGTTTTTAATTTCTTTTGCGTCGCCGTAAAGAACGAATATTTCAAGGCATCTGTCTTTATCTATTTTATT
>JAPSGR010000096.1 GCA_031177355.1 Candidatus Nitrosocosmicus sp.
CTTCTCCACCATCAGAGCCTTCTCCACCATCAGAGCCTTCTCCACCATCAGAGCCTTCTCCACCATCAGAGCCTTCTCCACCATCAGAGCCTTCTCCAACTGGAGGGGCAGTAGCTTGAGGAGGAGCAACTTGAGAATCTCCTACGACAACAGAATCATTGTCCATTGCCATAGTCATATTGCTCATATTATTCATTGCCATAGTCATATTGGACATATTATTCATTGGCGTTGACATATTGCTCATATTATTCATTGCCATAGTCATATTGGACATATTATTCATTGGCGTTGACATATTGGACATATTATTCATTGGCGTTGACATATTGGACATATTATTCATTGGCGTTGACATATTGGACATATTATTCATTGGCGTTGACATATTGCTCATATTATTCATTGCCATAGTCATATTGCCTTGTGCTGATGCAGGTGTCACTATTGATCCAAAGATCAATGCTGTGGTGAATGCTGATACAATGCCTATAATTGCGAATAAATTGAATTTATTCATACATGCAAAATAAGATTCTTCTAGTATATAATATCTTTGTTTAGTAATGTCATAAAAATACGAAATAATTTTATATAAAAAATTTGTCATTTATTTTTTCCTTCCTAAAAAATGTGCGCCCAATTCGATATTGACATTGTGATAAGATTAACCGATATTATAACAGTGATCATGCGATTGCTATTACTCGAGTACTTGTAAATCAAATCTTGTCATTTGCTATACACTAAAAATAGGAGTCTAATAAATGAATACTGATTCTATTGATTATGACACAAAGTCAAAATTGTAAACTAGGTCTTTGATGCTGGAAATGCTGATATAACATTAGTTTATTATTGTCCTCTCAATTTTCTCTAGATAATCAAATATATCTTGGATGAAATATCTTTATCTTTGTCCTTGTTGGTTTGAGCATATTCTGAATTTGCAGCCGATTTACAAATACTCATCAGTTGATAATGATTAACATCATTTAGAAAACTCAATCTCCGGAGACATGTGTCTCCAATTATAAAATATCTCATTCCGAATACATATGAGGCATATATACTTCTTTAATTCTATTTATCTAATGGTTGTTTTTATAACCAAGTCCAACTTTTTTCTCATGATCAAGTCCTAATAAAGTGGTAAATTACAACGGACCAGGTGAGTTTCAGGATGATATCGATCCTTCAGGGTAGGTTCCAATGTTTTTATAAATATCTTGAATCGTGTTTCTCTATTCTTATTGATTACCATATACTTAATTTTTACGGGAGAACGATTATCCGACGTTTAATTAACTAATAATACAATTATGTTAAATAAGATCATTGTTTTTCAAGTCTGCATGTAGTTTTTAGGAATGATTTGTATATCTTATTTTAAATTCTCTCTTGATGCTTAATTTATTATTATAATTATTTATAACTGTTCGATAGTTTCCCAAGGCTTTCGACGTTGATTCTTCTCTCTGTCATCCATATCCGCCAATCCAACAATGATTGAATTCATGAAATTTATTTTTAACATAATTCAATGTAAAAATACAAACATCAAAAAATAAATAATTCATGCTAGTCAATTTAACAGATTTCATATTGTACATCTCAATCTTGTTTTAGTGTATAAAACTTTGGAAACTTCAAATCTAGAGTACAAATATACTAAAAACAAATGATCAATTGATAATTATTATTGTAGGAATAGTGTGTTTAGTTAATATATTAATATACTAAGACAATAACTTTACGTTATCTCTCATTTCTTTAAGAATTCAAGGGTGTTTCGATAGATGTAAAAAGCTAGGTGATTTTGATTGAAATGTTAAAATGTAAATTTCTCTATGATGTTTTTGAGAGAAATCAAATAGTCATTTTCGTTTAGTTTATGACCTCTTGCATCACTGACGTTCAAAGTTGTCGAAATCGTTGACAAGAGAACGTCTTTTATAGCTTCTCTGTTAACGTGGTCTACTTGCTCGTCAAGATAAGCATCAAGCTCCTTTGAATAATGTCTGACAATATATAACTTGAATTTGGTTTTTAGTTTATAATACACAAGATTATCCAAATCGGACTTAGGTATCCCTTGTGCAATCTGTTCTTTTATATATGATTCTATATCTGGAAATATTGTCATTATAAAATTATTAATATTATTGAAATTTTCTATCATAAATGGAGTTTTTAGGCTAACTTTACCATCACTCATAATCAATTAATAAATTTGCATAATAGATAACTATATCATTTGCTAAGGTCGATTTATACTGTATCGCTTACAATATCTATTATTTTGTAGACCTTCGAAGACAGTATACTATCAAGTCTAGTCAGAATCCATATAATAATCCAAATCAAACGGGCCTGATGAGTTTAGTAAAAAGTGCATTTCGAGTCCAGTAAGGAAAATCAGTGGTCAACACTAGTTGTCTTTGCATTCAATATCTTTTATAAATAAAATATAATTTATTTGATTATACTTTGAGGCACTGGGGATGCAGAACTGGCAAAATGTCCAGTACTCATAATTCAGTGAATGACACATTTATCAAATTATTCTGACTCTCTTTGAATATGTTTTATAAAAATAATTTATGATATTTGCTTAGTGAGGTTGCAATTGCCGCCTTTTCTTGGATATATTTAAAAATAGATAGATAATTGTAATTATTTCAAATCTACCGACTATCATATTAACGATAAGAACTATCTTTGATAAAGGATTCATTTCGATAGATGTTATACCTGTAGATAACCCCGTAGTCGTCAATGCAGAAACAGAATCAAAAAGTGAATCTAGGAAATTCTTTTTGTCCATTGTAGATATAATTATTCCAGTACAAAGTGACACACCAATAAATAATATTATCACATATATTGCCTCATTAAAAATTTTTTCCTCTTTTAGTTTTACTGGTGGTGGCCTTGATTCGTTAGCAATTACGTATTTCTTGTTAAAAGGTGATGCTACGGCAGATATTGATCCTCCACTGTTATCAGTTGTAAATTTTTTGCCAGTAGTTTTTTGGATAATATGCAATAATCGACCCACTTTTATACCTCCAGCAGTCGAAAAAGCAGTACCGCCAATTAACATTGCTAATATTAATACCATTTTCGCTTCAATCGATATTTGGGAAATGTCAATGAATTGAAAACCAGAATTAGTTGCGGCACTTAATACATGAAATATCGAAGCCATTAACTCTGATTGGACCTCTAAAGTATTGATAAATGCAAAATAGAAAAGAACTATAAAAGTAGCGATTATTGCAGTATACAAAAATAATTCTGGGCGAACACTAGTTGTATGCATTTCCTTACTAAATATAGCGTAATGAAATACGAAAGGAAGTGCAGAAATAATCATGCCTATCATTAGCGTTGTCAGTTCAAGGTTATTTTGTGATTCTATGACGGTGGACGTGGGAACAAATCCACCCCCAGTAACAGTACTAAAAATTAGTGTGACAGACAATAGCATATCTTTCTGTCCGCTTAAATATAGGAAAATCAAAAGAACGATTGCATAGGCACTAAAGATAACGGCAATTGTTAAGATAAGTTGTTTTACTTTAAGGTTTCCGCCGCCTATCATTCCTCTAATGTGCATCAACTTTCTTTCAGGATAGAAAAACGCGACTATCAAATATACGAAACTAAGACCACCAATGTATTGAGTATAGGAACGATAGAGGTCAAAACTTTTAGGTAACTCTTCAGGTAATAATATAAACGAAAGACCTGTTGTTGTAAAACCCGATGCACTTTCAAAGAAGCTATTTAAAAAAAGGGTGAGAGGATCAATCCCAGCAAAAAAAGGATTTACATACATGTATGGAATACTGCCAAAGAGACTCAAAAGTACAAAACTTGAAACCAAAAGAAGCGACGCCTGTTTAAGGCTCATAGGTATCCTTTCACCATAGGAATTTAAGACAAAACCCGTTACAGACATAGAAATAACACAAAGGAAAATCCCTACTGATGAGACCACTTCGCCCATCAATGCAGCTAATGTGGCCG
>JAPSGR010000007.1 GCA_031177355.1 Candidatus Nitrosocosmicus sp.
CATAAAGATCGGTGATGCATATAATGACATAGAAAAAAAATATGATGTTATATTCGTCGGATGGATGGAACCTGGGGTTGACTATAGAGATAAAATTGCGGAAAAGACTGACGTAATAATTACCACAATGGATCAAGGATTGAGCCTAGCTGCTGAATTTGAAGGATTTGGTTATGAGAAAGTGGCAAGCTGGATAACCCCTTCATGGGAAGATATCAATACCGAGATAACCAATAAATATTATTCAAAGATATCAGATGAAACTATTAAGGCGTTAAGCGAACTAAGAGGAGCACATAATTTATGGTATGTCTACTCCAAACCAAAATACAAAGAAAGTATAAAGCAAACATTAAGGAGCTGCCTAGCAAATGAAAATTCGAAGGAAATTGAAAAATATGATTTTGAACATGTACTTGATGAAGTAGGATTTAGATATCTAGAAAACATAAGTATAGATAACAAAAGAAATCTATTGTGGGACATTGTTTTTAATGACTAAAGTTTCAAAAAGACTAATATGATAAATAAATTATGTAATTTTTATTGAAAGTAACAACATTAGGAGCTGCCAGAGAAGTTGGAAGATCTGCATTCCTTGTAAATTCGAATAATACAAATATTCTATTAGATTACGGCGTTCTCTTAAAAAAAGAACCTCTTTTTCCTATCAAGGTAAAACCAAATGATATTGACGCAGTAGTAATAACACACGCACATTTGGATCATTCGGGATGTGTTCCGTCACTTTTTCTTGATGAGGAAACAAACATAGAGGCCTTAGCCACAATGCCTACTTTTGAACTCTCTCAGTTACTAATACAAGACATGATCAAGATATCCGGGTTTTATCTTCCGTTTCAATATCATGACCTAATGAATATGTTAAATCATGCCAGACATATAGATTATAGAAGCAGCCATAAAATAAGGGATACCAGCATTACTTTTCATGAATCAGGACATGTGATAGGTGGATCTACAGTGATCGTCGAAAATGAAGGAAAAAGATTATTTTATACAGGAGACATGAATACACGTGGATCAAAGGTACTAAGACCAGCAGATTTGGATATAGGCGAAATAGATATGTTAATTATAGAAAGTACCTATTCACAAGCTGAGCAAGTCCCTAGAGAGCAATCGGAAAGAGAACTTGTAAAGTATGCAAAGGAAGTTGTTGAAAGAAATGGCGTATTCTTCATACCAGCATTTTCGGTGGAGAGGGCTCAAGAAATAGCTTGTGTCCTTAAAACATATAATTTTCCATACAAGATTGCCATGGATGGGATGGCACTAAAGACTAATGATATCATGCTCAGATATCCAAAGTATTTACGTGACTCCAAGATGTTTAGGAGCTCAATTGAAGACGTAGAAAGAATAACAAGTTGGCATAGAAGGAAAAGAGTAGTCAAAGAGCCAGGAGTGATAATTTCGCCAGCAGGTATGTTAGTGGGCGGAACTGCAGTTTTTTATATCGAGGAAATTTGTAAGAGTCAATACAATGGAATTGCTTTGGTATCTTATCAAGGCGAAGGAACGCCAGGGAGATCTTTACTTGAAAAGAGACAAGTGACTTATAATGGGAGAACAATAAAATGCCTTGCTGAGGTAAATAGATTCGACTTTTCTGGACATAATAGTAGAACAGAATTATTTGAAATTTTGGATAAAGTGAAAGGAGACCCGCAAGTGTTAACAGTACATGGTGATAACTTGTCATGTACCAAATTTGCTGAAGAAATTATTGAAAAATATGGATATAAAGCCCATGCTCCAGAAGCTGGTGAAATAGCCACAGTATAATTGAAATACGGTCCTACTAAAATAAATATAATCTATATTTGTAAGTAATTTTTTACATCACTTGAATACTAGTAAAATCAGCATTAATATTAATTCAACCATTAATAGTGGGCAATACTTCCTATGGGAAAAAATAAATAATTCATGGTATGGGATATATGAAGATTCGATATTAAAAATTACTTCGCCTAAAGATAATGGCAATGTAACTTATGAATACGATTCTTTTCCTGAAATAGAAAATTGGCAACATGATGTATTTAGGTTTGAGGATAAATACGATGATATAATTAATGAAATTTCAAAAAAAGATAAAATAATTGAAAATATCATAAAAGAATATTCTGGATTACGTATCATGAGACAAAAACCACTTCAATGCATTATATCGTTTCTATGTTCAAGTAATAACAATATTCCAAGAATTCGTTTGATTTTACGAAATCTTTCCAGAAAATTTGGGAAGAAGATCGAATGGAACAACAACACTTTTTATACATTTCCAACCTTAAAAATGCTATCCAATATCTCTCAAGCAGAACTGTTACAGTGTGGATTCGGATATAGAGCAGAATATGTCAGAAAAACTGTAAAATCCATTGTTGATCAAGAAATCGATATGAATTTAGTTAGAAATTCAGATTATGCAAAGTCCAAGCAAGAAATATTGAAATTGAGCGGAGTGGGAGAAAAGATAGCAGACTGCATACTATTATTTTCATTTGACAAGATGGAAGCGTTTCCTATAGATACATGGATCATAAAACTTTTTCAAAAAAAATTAGGTCATATAATAATATCAGATTTAGATCTAAAAATAAATGATAAAATTAATCCTAATCAGTATAAACTGGTTTCAAAAAAAATTAGAGAACATTATGGCAAATATTCCGGATACGCTCAACAGTTTCTATATTATAGTATTAGAGAAGAAAATAGAAGAAGATGGTAACAGATTATAGTAGCAGCCCTACTATTCATTCCCTCATGCTCATGCTCATGCTTACGCACTTTTCTTCTTATTAGTTGAAGATTTCTTTGTAGATTTAGTTGTTGAAGGCTTCTTTGAGCTAGTAGGAGTATTCTTTGTAGATTTAGTTGTTGAAGGCTTCTTTGAGCTAGTAGGAGTATTCTTTGTAGATTTAGTTAAGATATTTTTCTCGATCCTCAACATCCTTTTATCTATTTCTTTGATTGATATTTGAGTTTGTTTTAATGATACAGTTTGTCTTTCAATAGATTTGAGACCTTTCTGTAAGGGCTGAGATGTCTTCTGTATTTTTTGAATTTCTTTAAATAGTTTATCTACATTCCTATTGATAGTTTCTAAGTTTCTGGTTATTGGGGTTAAATCAATTTCTTTATCGGCAGAGCTCTTCATGATTTTTTTTCTATTTGAATGACCAGATTTTTCATCATCTTCATCATCTTCATCATCTTCATCATCTTCATCATCTTCATCATCTTCATCATCTTCATCATCTTCATCATCTTCATCATCTTCTTCTAATTCTAAATCTTCATCATCTTCTTCTAATTCTAAATCTTCATCATCTTCTTCTAATTCTAAATCTTCATCGTTGCCGCTCTCCTTAATTTCTTCCTTATTATCTGAATTTAAAGAACCATCCTCTAAATTTGAAACGTGTCCATCATCATCGGCAGCAGTAATAATTCTTTCTTTCTTATTTATAAGAACAGGAAAATGTTGACTCTCCAAAGACATATCTATACAGAGAAATAAGAAACCAAATATTAAAAGTGATCTCTACAAATTATTACAAAGTAATAAAAAAATACTAACTAACTTTTGGTTTTAATTCCTCAGTGAAGGTCTTGTATATGGACAAAGCCTCTTCTTCGCTTTTTGCTCCTACTATAGTTGCCGCTCCACTTGTAAGGAAGCTAATGAGTAGTTGATTTGAATTAGATACCGTTAGACCTAAATTACCTTTAGATTTCAACATATATCCATTAGATTCAGCTATTTTCAAAATATTTGACAAATCGACCTCATTTGTAATTTGTGCAGGAGTTACGGTATATGTTCTCTTTCCACGATCTCTTCCACATAGTTCTTCCACCAAAATTGAGGGGACTTTGTTATCCTTTTGTTTGACATTTAGTCCACATGATGGACATTCATCATGTCTACTCATTTGAATTTTATCAAATATCAGATCATTTAGATCTATATACAGTAGTTTATTTACTAGGGAGGGTTGTTGCCCAATAGCTATTTTCACTGCCTCAGAAACCTGGATTCCAGAAACAAGGTATAGAATTGATGGATGTACCCCTTCAGTACTACACGTTGGCATTTCATCTTCAGATAATTCAGGAAAAATGCATCTAAGACAAGCACTTTGATTAGGAATAATAGTAAATACAGATCCAACCATTCCGAGAGCTCCAGCATATATAAAAGGAATATTAAGTTTTAAACAAGCATCATTTAAAGCATATCTTGCATCAATACTATCCAAGGCATCAATAACTATATCATAATCCTTGATAATTTTCTCTGCTGTGAATTTGGTAACTGAAATAGGGATAGCTTCTATTATAACATTAGGATTAATTTTCTGCAAACGATCCATAGCGGCCTCAACCTTTACCTTTCCTATATCTGAATCAGTGTACAAATGCTGTCTATGAAGATTAGAAATTTCTATTACATCTCTGTCAACTATTCGAATTTTCCCTATTCCCATTCCGACTAATTGAGTTAGGACAGGGTTTCCTATCCCTCCAGCACCAACAACACATATCTTAGTATCTTTAAGTTTTTCCATCCCAACATATCCAATTTCTTCGAGCATAATTTGTCTAGAGTATCTAAGCATTTCTTGGTTAGTTATATCAGCTCCACCAGCAACCGCAGGCAAAATATATATCGAATCGCCTTCCTTTAGAGCAGAATTCATTCCCGCATTGTTAAATCGCATATTTTTTCCATTAATATAAATATTGATTAATGCTCGAGGCTTTCCGTTAATGTCTATAACCCTGCGTTTAAAATCATCACCCATAATATCGGATACGATGTTGAAAGCTTCATCTAATGTCGAAGCATTGATAGACATTTTTTTTTCTCCTGTACCTTTATTTAAAACTGATGGAATAACAAATTCGACTGTGGTCAATTATACATAACACCGTTAATTTTCGATTTATATCCGTTTGTTCAATGTATCATTGCCGAGACAAGTCTAATGTCAGGCTTCACTGAGTGCGGAGTAGGAAGCAAATCAATCACGGATTCAGTACTTTTTAGTCCATTTCCAGTGACATAACAAACTATATTTTCATCCTTTTCGATTCTTTTTTCTTCTATTAGTTTTTTTAGAACTCCTACTGCAACACCCCCAGCAGGTTCAGTGAAAATTCCTTCCGATTTTGCAAGCAATAATATGGCATCTTTGATTTCCATATCAGTAACTTTCTCTCCTACTCCATTAAATTGTTTTAAACGCTTTAATACATACAATCCATCACCAGGATCTCCAATTGCCAGACTTTTTGCTATTGTATCAGGTTTCTCCACAGGTATAACTTCATTCGATCTATTTTTATAGGCATCAACTATAGGCGCACATCCATTAGGTTGTGCAGCAATGATCCTTAAATTGGATATATCAGAGATCAGTCCAAGGTTCATTATTTCTTCAAATCCCTTACAAATAGCATTTAACATAGCTCCACTCCCTACTGGAATTACCAGCACATCGGGAACAGTCCAGTTTAATTGTTCTAATACCTCGAATGCTAGTGTTTTGGAACCTTCTACGTAATATGGTCTCATATTTATGTTTACAATTCCATAACCGTTAGAATCACCAATTACCGAAGCAATTCTATTGGCATCATCATATGTACCATCTACGGCTACAAATTTGCCTCCATAAGACAATGCTTGAGCTATCTTAACATCCTCTATATCAGAGGGTGCAAAAATATAACATGGGAAATTAGCTTTCGCAGCATGAGCCGCTGTGGCGGATGCAAGGTTTCCAGTAGATGCACAACCCACGGCAGCTAAATTCATTTCTTTAGCCTTTGATACAGCTACACCTGCGGGTCTATCCTTAAAAGAAAAAGTTGGATTTACAGAATCATTTTTGATATACAAATTCTTAAATCCACCAAAGCTATTGCCCAAGTTATCTGCTTTTTGTAAGGGAGTAATTGAACCATTTAAACTGACTATATTTTTTTTGTCTTCTATCGGAAGAATTTCAAAATATCGCCAATAAGTTAAATCTGTTCGATTTTCAAAGGTATGTTTAGTTATATTATTATCCATTTTATACTGGACATCCAACGGCCCAAAGCAATCCTCACAGATGTATATAAACCTCGGGGAATACTCTTTGTTACATTCTCTACACTTTAAAGCACTTATAATTCCCATTATTTCCGATTATTAATTAATAATATCATAGATAAATCTCTCTAAATAATATTTAGTATTACTTAACTATTACTAGTTTATCTTTCTAGTTCATTATGAAAACAAGAACGATTTCCCGTATGGCATGCTGGTTTTAAAGAGTTAACAAGGTATAACAGCGCATCAGAATCACAGTCAACCAAAATCTTCTCTACAGGTTGAATATTACCCGATTCTTCGCCTTTCATCCACAACTTATTGTGCGAGGTGCTCCAAAAATGCGCATTTCCCGTTTCAACAGTTTTAGAAAGAGCATATTTATTTGCATATCCAAGCATCAAAATGTCTTTAGTTTTATTATCCTGAACTATTACAGGAATAATTCCATTTCTTTTATCAAAATCGATTTTATCAATGGATTTTAACACACCCGCGTGTAAGTTAAACAAAATGATATAAAAATATATAATAAGAGAATATGAATATATAGCAATTCATATTAAACTCGGCCTGAATCCCACAGGTAAATAATCGATCACTGTTGCATTAGAAAATAGGGTTTCGGTTAAATAGTGCTAGCTACCAAAAATAAAAGACATTACCGCCTATGAATAAAGACAATAAAACACTCGATGTAAAAACACTTCATATAGGATTTGATGATACGGATTCAATAAACGGCAGGTGTACTACACATTTGTCATATTTAATATCAAAAGTGTTAATTAATAGATTCAATGTCGAGTTCATAGATTTTCCATTATTAGTACGTTTAAATCCTAATGTTCCTCTTAAAACTAGAGGCAATGGTGCAGTTTGTCTAAGGATTAAAGGCAAGAATTATGAAACAATAATAGAAGAGATTACTCAAATCGTAGCAGGTTATTCGGAGTTACGCGAAGGCGCAAATCCAGGTTTGGCTTTTTATGAAGAAGACAACATTAGCAAAGACTTGTTACTATTTAGTCAAAATGCAATGGATACTATATTGAGTAAACAACTTGCCATTAAAATAGCAAAAAAGAATAAAATACAATTTCATGTATTTGGAAAGGGTTATGGAATTGTGGGTGCACTTTCAGCCATAGGTTGTATTTTAGATTCAGATCATACTTTTGAAACAATAGCATACAGAAGTGAAGAGAATATAGGAAAAAGTAGAAAAACAAATGATTTAAGGGTAAAAAGATTAAGCGAAGAATCCTATCCATATACTTACAATAATTTTGATAAAAAAAACTTCAGGATTTTGATTACCCCTCATGGGCCAGACCCAGTATTTTGTGGTATTAGAGGAGAGGATCCTTTATTAACCACGTTTTTTTTAAAAAATTTGTGTATTGAAGAAGAGTTAGACGGCTATATGGTATTTAGATCTAATCAAGGAACAAATCTACATCTTGTAAAGGAGAACAAAGGAAACGATATGAAACCCTATACAGCGGGACATATCAATTGTGAAGTTGCAACTTTGCCATATACAATTAATGGCGGTCATGTGATATTTAAAATCAAGGACAAGTTAAATCATATGTTACCAGTAGCAGTATATCAACCGACTGGTTTAACTAAAATAGCAAGAATGTTAACAATTGGAGATAAAATTGAAATAGGATATGGGGTACATTTGAAATCAAATAATCAACCCACACTCAATTTAGAATATCTGATCGTTAAAGAATTAGTTAAGGTTTTTGGAATGAAAAATCCTACTTGTATAAAGTGTTCAAAAAATATGAAATCAGAGGGAAGGAATAAGGGATATCAATGTCACGTCTGTAAAACAAAGATTAGATCAATAGAAAAAATAAAGATAGAAAAAGATAGAGAAATTAAAAGCGGATTATATATCCCAGATCCTATTGCACATCGTCATCTTACAAAACCGTTTTCAAGATATGGTATGGAAAAAAGATATGATAGATTCGAAGTAATACATATGTTAAAAAGCATACAATGGATAAACGATAGCGGGGGGTTGATTTGAACCTACGGCTATGCTTTATGCACAGTAACCGCTCTGCGGGTTATGAGCCCGCCGGGATAACCTAGCCCCTAAAAAGGTCTGGCTTCCCCACCCCGCTAACTAATATTTGTAATACAAGGAGTATATATACGGTATAGATCTGTTATCAAAAATACTAAAGGATTAAATCATCTATTCATACTGAATTTTCATCTATCTAATCTATTTGAGAAACTATGCCTATGTTAGTCTTTGACATGTATTTTGGTAACTTTATAAAAATATAATAATCACCCAGTTGCAGAAATACTACTATTAATTTATCCATTCAATTCTGATCAATTCTATAGCCATTATGTAAACTAATAGGACCAATTGACATTTCTTATCCATCTATATAATGTGTTGTAGTATTATTGGAAGAAAATATTTTCCTAATGCGGGAGGTGGGATTTGAACCCACGGACCCCTAAGAGATGAGGTATCTCAAACCCTGGTTTCTGAGCTTCATGTTTTTATAACTCACGCCTTTGACCAGGCTTGGCAACTCCCGCATAAAATATTCTTAAAAAGTCCAACATATATTCTAATAAAAAAATGAAATTGTTACGTCATATCTTTATCTCCAACTAGATTTACAAAAATATCATCCAATGTAATTGGTGCAACAGAAAATGATAAATTACTACGTACCATAATTTCAGATATTTCTCTTAGATTGTGTTCAAAAGTGAATAGTCTTATAGAGTCGGAGCTCATGTTAATTGTTTTTCCAAAAGAATCAACCAGATTTTTTAATTCAAAAACGTTGAGGGTTTTTGAAATATGAATATCGATTCTTATTTGATAATTTAGAGTGCCTCTTAGATCATTCATATTTCCTTTAGATATAACCTTGCCCTCATGAATAATAAAGATGGAATCAGATAGTATTTCAGCCTCGTCCATATAATGAGTGGTTAATACGATTGTAACTCCTTTATTCTTCCAGTCTTTGATAATGGACCATACTTGCCGTCTTGAAACAGGATCTAAACCAATAGTAGGCTCATCCAAAAATAACAAAGGTGATTCAGTTGCCATCGCCATTCCGACCAATATTTTTTGTTTCATTCCGCCAGATAAATTTAGAGCAGGAACATCCTTGGCCGAATAAAGATCTAATCGATTTAGCATATCAGTAGTTTTATTAGCTGCAATATCCTTTTTTTCACCATGTATTTTCAGCCAATTGTAAATATGATCCCAAGGTGTTAATGCCCGTAAGGGTCTTCCCTCTTGAGGTACTATAGAAATTCTTTGTCGTATTTTCTCTGGATACTTTAATACATCATCTCCAAATATCAATATCTTTCCTGATGTTGGTAGCATTTGTGTAGAACAAATACGTATGAAAGTAGTCTTTCCAGCTCCATTTCTTCCCAGTAATGTAGATATCTTACCTTCTCCAACTTGCAATGATATATTATCAAGGGCCTTCTTATTAGAATTCTTGTATACCTTACTTACATTAAAAGACTCGATAGCGAACATAATAATTGAGTAATAAAAAGTTATGTGAACCTAAACCATCCATCTTTTTTAAACTCCTTTGAAAGTTCCTTTAGTAAATTCTTTTGTTTATCATTGATTTTATCAGGAAGTTCTACATCTACTTTCACGTATTGACTGCCTCGTCCAAATTTTCCATACCTTGGTAAACCTTTCCCCTTTAATTTGAAAATGGTATTGGCTTTTGTACAAGACGGAATTTTAAGCTTTTCATTTCCATCTATGGTTGGAACCTTAGTTTCTGTTCCTAAGATCAAATCAATAAATGATACATTATAAGTGTACATTAAGTCTCCATCTTCAAGAACTTTGAATAGCTGATGGGGTAAGACGTGTATCCGTACCAGCAGGTCTCCATTTGCACCGCCTTGGACACTTTCTCCTTTTCCAGATATTCGCAGTGTCACTCCATCTTCAACCCCGGCGGGTATATCGATCTTTAGATTATTTGTTTTTCTAACTTTTCCTTCCCCGTGACATGTATTACATGGCTTTTCAAGAATTTTTCCTTCCCCGTGACATGTATTACAAGTGTCCAGAGAAATAAAAGTGGAAAATTGATTTTGGTTATAGACTCTGCGAGTTTGTCCTTGGCCATTACAGGTGGGGCAAATTTTTGGAGTAGTACCTGGAGCAGCACCAGTTCCTGAGCAAATTGTACAATTCTCAATTGTCGGAATCTGTACTTCCTCTTTTTTGCCTTTAACTACTTCTTCTAAAGTCATACTTACGTCATATAATAGATCTCTACCTCTCCTTCTTCTGTTTGTGGTTCTAGAATTGAAACCGAAAGGGTCGCTACTAAAACCACCGCCTCCGCCCATTCTACCAAAAATTTGTTCAAAAATATCTCCAACGTTACCAAATCCTATATCTTTGAAAATTTCAGCAAAATTGTCTTCCGACCCTCTGAAAACTTCCTCATTACCAACGTGTCCATAAGTATCATATCTTTTACGTTTCTCTGGATCAGATAGGACAGCATAAGCCTCCGAAATTTCTTTAAATTTTTCTTCTGCTTCTGGGGACTTATTCCGATCGGGATGATACTTTAACGCAAGTTTTCTATATGCGGATTTTATCTCATCCTTAGTAACAGATTTTTGAATCCCAAGTACCTCATAATAATCTCTTTTACTCATCACAAATCACAAAATAATTGAATATGGTGGTTTACTCATCAGTTACTATTACATCATTTATTGTTGTTGGTTTCTGCACCACCAGCCGATGCGGAATCCGAATTATATGCATCTTGAGGTTGTTGTGTTGAAGATGTTTCAGAACCAGTTTCCCCAGCGCCAGGACCAGGACCAGGACCAGGACCAGCCGCATTCGAAGTGTTCTGTTGAACTGATTGATAAGCAGCTGTAGTTATCTCAGCTAATGCATTTTTAAGGTCCGTTATCTTGGTTTTAATGGCATCCACATTATTAGATGATATCGAGTCCTTTAGATCCTGAACCGATTTGTTGACTCTATCCTTTTGTTCAGCAGTTACTTTGTCTTTTAAATCTTGATTAACCAATTTTTCCGCAGAATATATTAAATTATCTGATTCGTTCTTTAGTTCTGCCTCCTCACGCTTCTTTTTGTCTACCTCTGCAAATGCATCTGAATCTTTCTTTAGTTTTTCTATTTCTTCCTTGGATAATTTTGAGCTTGCCGATATGGTAATCTTTGATTCTTTTGAAGTAGCAAGATCTTTTGCAGTTACATTCAAAATTCCGTTAGTATCTATATCAAAAGTAACCTCAATTTGTGGGACGGATCTGGGAGCCGGTGGTATACCAGATAAGTTAAACATACCTAATGATACACAATCAGAGGCCATCGCTCTCTCTCCTTGTACAACATGAATTGTAACCGCCGTTTGGTAATCTGCGGCTGTTGTAAATACTTTACTCTTCTTTGTTGGAATAGTAGTATTTCTTTCTATTAGCGTTTCTTTAAGTCCTCCCATAACCTCCACACCAAGAGTCAAAGGAGTGACATCAACTAATAAAATATCAGTTGACACCTCGCCTGAAATGATGGCTCCTTGGATCGCAGCTCCCAATGCAACTGCTTCCATAGGATCTACACCACGTTCGGGTTCTTTATTCATTACAGATTTTACAAATTCCTTTACTATTGGCATACGAGTAGGACCACCTACCAAAACTATCTTGTCAATATCAGAGGCGGATAATTTTGCGTCTTTTATAGCCTGTAACATTGGATTTCTACATCTTTCTACCACGGGTCTTAGCAATTCCTCCAATTTTGCCCTATTCAAAGGAATTGCAAAATTCTTTGGTCCTGTAGATTGATCATATGCTAAAAATGGTAAATTTATTTCTGTTGTTACTATATTAGATAGCTCGATTTTTGCTTTTTCAGCAGCCTCTCGAATTCTCATCATAGCTGCTTTATCATTTCTTACATCTATGCCTGATTGATTTTTAAATTCGTTAACTAGGTAATCTATTAAGATGTTATCCATATCAGTACCACCCAATTGGGTATCTCCAGATGTGCTCTTTACTTCAAACACACCGCCACCCATTTCCATGATGGTAACATCTAATGTCCCTCCACCAAAATCAAAGACCATAATTTTAAGGTCACTCTGAACTTTATCTAATCCGAAAGCAAGGGAAGCAGCAGTAGGTTCATTTATTATTCTTACGACCTCTAGCCCAGCAATCTCTCCCGCATCTTTTGTTGCTTGTCTTTGATTATCATTAAAATACGCTGGAACTGTAATTACAGCTTTATCTACTGTATCACCAAGAAATGCTTCGGCATCTTTCTTGATTTTCTGAAGAATAAATGCAGATATTTGTTGTGGAGTATAGTCCTTCCCAAAAACCTTAAACTTGTAATCGGTGCCCATTTTTCTCTTAGCAGCGATAACAGTTCCTTCAGGATTTGAAAGCATTTGACGTCTTGCGGGTTCACCAACAAGCAGTTGACCATCTTGTGAGAACGCAACCACTGATGGAAAGGATTTTCCTCCGATGGACGCACCCTCAGCAGCTTGTATTATAACTGGCTTCCCACCGCTCAAAGAAGCGGCAGCAGAATTACTTGTTCCTAAATCGATTCCTATTATTTTTCCCATTTAAACTTCATCTCCTTTTGTATTCTCTTTATTATCATTATCGATATTTTTAATTATCTTTTTAGATACCTCAACCAAGCTTGGGCGAAGAACACGATCATTTAGTAAATAGCCCTTTCGAATCTCCTTAGTAATCATATTTTCTTCCATATCATTCTCAAAATAAGAAAAACCAATAATTTCGTGAAGGTTAGGATTAAAAACAGTGTTTAAAGCTTTTATTTCTTTAACATTCTCTTTTTCTAGATAAATGTCAATATTTTTTAGTATATTAATCAATCCCTCAAGAATCGAGCTATCAACTTTATGATATTTGAGCGTATCCAAGGCACGTACAAAATCCTCCCGCAAATTAACTATTGTTGATAACATGTCAGCCTTCACTGAAAGTATTCTCAATGCATTTTGCTTTTCGATATTCTTTCGATAGTTATCGAAGTCAGCCAAGCTATACTTTAGTTTGTTAAAAGTATCATCATATAATTTACGATAGTGTTCCAAGTCATCACGTGTTACTTTTAATTCGGCGGATAAATCTTGAACAGTTAATTCTGTATTTGACTCATATTTATTTCCATTAGTATCAACATTACTATTAGTATCATCTAATAACAAATAATCGTCACCCTGATCATTATTTGATTGATCTTTCTTTTTGTCTTTATCCATGATAATAAAATCAGATAAATCTAATAATTACATATCGATCATACTCAAAATAAAAGAATTAGAAATTAAAGAAGAAAAGGTCAAATTAAGAAGACAAAACCATTAATCAAGCATAATTGCTTTTTATAGAAGATCTCGCTCCACAAGCTTCGCATATCATAAAACCTAATTTCTTAATTTTTTCGGTTCTAGTATCTGGGCTATCGCAAACAGGACAAATAACATAATCCTTTACATATCTATCTATGAGACCAGAAAAGGATGAGACGGGTTTTCTGCCTAAAAAGATAACTCTCTCGCCAGATATGTACCCGGCAGAGGCCAGTTCTTTATTTAGGTAGAGTAATAATTTTTCAGGATCGCGCCTTAACGCCTTAGGAAAATCCATAAAATTCCTAAAAATTGTTCTTTGACCAACCCATATTACTCTTGGAATAGGAATTTCGAGTCTTGAAACCTCTTTCTTAACGACATTCCCAAGCTTATTTTGTAATCTATCTAATAATGACATATATCCAGACTCATCTTGGATTGACATATTTAGACTACGATAAACCATTTAATTTACCTTGTGAATGGTTTTGAGATATGTGAATTACTAAATTGAAAGTTATCATAAACAATTGAAATTGATCTACTAACTAAATCCATTTGTATGAATCAATTATTTTTTGACCAACCATTCAACAAATGGAGTCATTGTCCGGTATGGCAAATCAGTAGCTTTTTCAACATTATAGCTTAACATGACCATTCGATTCAATAACAGGTGATGTAATTTTATGTCCAATTGATCTGATTTGAATGGATCATAGATTTCAAAAAAGCATCTTTGTCGATAATATGAAATATGATGTGCATAGCAGTACATCAATAGTGTAGGGTCTCGGCTAATTCTTTCGTTTACTTTTGTTTGTTCAAACGTAGGATCATTCTGAAGTTCAACATAGACTTGAAGAACTCTCCTTTGATACTTTTCTCTAATATAATCATTATCGGACTGCGTATTATTTTTTGACTGAAATATTTCACGTTTTAACTGTTCAATGGTCTTCCTAGTCATATCTTTTGCGGACAGTATATCCAAATCGTTATTGATTCCATAATTTTTCCCAAATAGAAAAAAAATACCTAAAATTTCATTTCCGTTGACAAATGGAAAGTCCAAATTGCCATTGAGGAAATCCAGTAACCTTTCATATATATCTCCAGGTAAGAAAAAACCCATATAAGAATCAGAAACGACAGTCAAGTCAATAGAAAAGTTCTATATGATATAAATATCTATTGTATTGTATTAATTAATGATTTCTCAAAGGCATTTATTAGGCCTTTGAGTAAAATCCAGGTTTTCTTTCATAAATTTGACCATCATTCATTGCCTTTTTTATATACGATCTCGCATCTGCATCACTGAATTTGCCTGTTTTTATCAATTCACCAATAAACACATTTTCTTCAACATCATTTTTTTCTTCTCCCGAAATGCTGGAAAAAATTTCCATAAAAAGTTTTAACTTTGATATTTCACTGAAGGGTTTACCATGTAATACTCCCAAATCCACCTTACCGGTATTAACATCGACACCTGCTGTCTCTAACATTCTTTGAACTAGAAACAGAGATCTTTCCGCATCTTCGCTTTCAACTTTATCCTTTAGCAACAATCTTGCGCGAGCAGTTGCAAGTCTAACCAAACCCTCCAATTGTCTAGGAGTTACAGTAATCATACTATCAGAATCAACATTCCTCATTTTCATATAATAATCACGAATTATATTTATTGCATCGCGAGTCAGTTCAGGTTCTGCAATTTGTTTTGCAAATGCCAAGTATTTACTAAAGAGATCGATGTTTATAGCAGCTTGTGATGATTTTTGTACATCCTTATGGATTTCTAATATATGACTGGCAATTTTACTATCTTTTTCCTTCTCCGGTAAATCGCGTATTACATACACAAGATCAAATCTAGTAAGAAGAGGAACTGGAAGATTTACATTTTCAGTGATATTCTTATAAGCATCATATTTTCCATACATTGGATTTGCAGCAGATAGAATTGAAGTTCTTGCATTCAATGTAGCAACAATACCACCTTTTGCTACAGAACAAGTTTGTTGTTCCATAACTTCATGAAGAGCAGAACGATCTTCAGCTTTAATCTTATCAAATTCGTCTATGCAAACCAATCCTTGATCGCCTAATACTACTGCACCTGCCTCAAGCATCATTATTCCAGATTTATCCCGTACAACAGCAGCGGTCAGACCTGCTGCTGTGGACCCTCTTCCCGACGTGTATAAACCTCTAGGTGCTATTTTTGCAGCAAATTTCAGCATTTCTGACTTTGCAGTACCAGGGTCTCCAACTAATAATACATTAATATCGCCTCTTCGTGTGGACCCATCATCTAATTTTTTGGTAATTGAGCCTACAATCAATAGTAATATGGACTCTTTTATCACTTCATGACCATAAACATGAGGAGCAAACGATGATACTAATTTATCATAAATATCATTTTTTTTTGACAACATCAATATTTGTCGTTCATCTTCAGTGCTAATTGAAATGCGTTCTATAGAACGTGTTTTCTTATCTCCTGGTCTACCGCCAAGGTATTCAATATTATTTCCTTCCATTCGTAATCGAAATAACGAATTTCTTTGTGTTGCAGCATTACCCGAACCAAAGGAAGATTCTTGATCTATTCTAATTATACCAGTCAACATAATCCTATCTCCTGGCCTACATTGATCAACTAAATCACCAAGGATTGTTACTTCTATGTAATGAGGCAGTTGTCCCGCAGGTAAATCCTCAGGTAACTCTTGTAATCTAACTAACTGAAAATCAATAAATAAACTGCTTTCCACATCCATTTCCAATTCTTTTTCTGAGCAATTAAGGCATCGCATTGGTTTTTTTAATGCTAATCCTTTTAATTGTGAAAAGCTAATCTGATTGCAATTAAGACATCGATAAGCAATCCGTTTTCCTAACGGTTTAACTTCCGAGGAACGTACTACCATTCCAGAAACACCTAATAATTTATTAATAACATCTGCATTAATATCCCTTAATCCCTTCTGAACAGCATAATTTCCAATTCTTACTCGAATATGCTCTTTAATTTCATGAGCATACTCTGGATGAATTTCTAATAGAATGGAGGTAACAGCTTCATTAAAGGCTGATAACATTTCATCAGGATTGTGAGTGATATCCTTTGCTAACGATGGAATAAAAGTGTCAAAATCAATATAATCAACTGTAATGGAAGTAGAAGATGTGGCCACCATGTTATTAATTTTATCAAAATATTTGTAATTACCCTCTCGATCCTTGAATGAACGTAGAAAACGTTCCAATTCATTTGACAATGCAGATATAGTTTGTTGTTCTTGTCCTTCTTCTGGCATATTGGATGATGTATTGGTAGAACCGATATCACTCAATTTTTAACACCAATTTCTTAAATTTCGACGTCATATTATAAAAATTCTCATAAAGAAGTTTCTCTTCTATTGATAGTTTTTCTTCAAGTTCGGGTACTAACGGAGATGATGCCGAAAGTTTGACAATTTTTTGTAATCTGGAGGCTATAAATGGATTTAGAGCAACTATTAACGATTCTCTATCTTTTTCTTCGAGACTTTGAAGATAATTATTTACTCGGGCATAAAAATCCGGTTCTATTGTAGATAACATATGACTTTGTGATATCCTTTCCCGATTTAAAGCTCTTTTAATATAAGACAATTGATCTTCATCATGAATTTCTACCACACCATGTTCGCTTAGGATGACAGAGATCCAACGTGGTATAGAAGTCATATCTCCCTCCTTTGCACTAATAAAAATAAGTGGACGAATAGAGATCTCAAAGTCCCTCAAATAAATTACACGTATATCTTTTAGCAAATAATCTAATGAAGAAAAATTATAAAGAATAGAAATTTCATCCATTTCAAAAAATAGTTTATCTATATCTATATTAATGCTAGTAGAGGATGATGATGGCGATGATGATTTCATATATGTAGTTATTGTTATAAGTTAATAAAATTTCAATAAAGAATGAGTAAATTCAATAAAGAAGGATATTAAATAATTTTAAATTGTGTAAAATGGACATTACAGATGAATGGAAAAAGAGCAGAAACCTAGGCAAATTTCTGATATAATGTGGGTGGAAAAATATAGACCAACACGTTTAGATCAAATCATTAATCAAAAGGAAATCGTAAAGGGATTAGAAAATTTATTAAAAAAACCAAATGAATTACCTCACTTATTGTTTACCGGATCCGCAGGAATAGGCAAAACAACAACCGCTTTATGTTTAGCTAGACAGCTCTTGGGAGAAAACTGGAAGAGAGATACATTAGAGTTGAATGCATCAGATGATAGAGGAATCAAGATGGTTCGTGAAAGGGTAAAGGAATTTGCCTCAATAATGAAACTTTCTATAAACCAAGAAGAAGATGAAAAGCCATTTAAGATTATTATATTGGATGAAGCAGATGAAATGACTTCAGAAGCACAGACAGCTTTAAGAAGGATAATTGAAGATAGTGCTAGAACTACTAGATTTATCTTTATTTGTAACTATCTTTCGCATATCATCGAGCCAATTCAAAGTAGATGTGTAATTTTTCGATTTTCTAGAGTTTCTGAAGATGAAATAGTGGAATATTTGGAGAGTATTTGTAAAAATGAAGGTATAAAATTTGAAGAAAAAGCTCTTCGTAAAATTTATGAACATACTAATGGAGATTTAAGACATTCTATTAACATTTTGCAAGCCGCATCTGCAAGCGAAAATGTAACTATACATCAAGTTCAAAGTGCTATAGGCATATCTGGAAGAAGCAAAATAGCTGAAATAATTGATTTGGCAATTAATTCGAAATTTAATGAGTCAAGAATTAAATTATTAGAACTGTTAAACATATATGGAGTTTCTGAAACCGATTTTCTAAAGTATGCTAATGAAGAAATTTATAAACTTCAACTAGAGAATCCTTATGAAGTATCAACCATTATTGCGGAATATGATTACAGACTTGCAAATGGTGCGCATGCTGAAATTCAACTAGCAGCCTTTTTGGCACAACTTGGGAAATTGAATATAAAGAATAACAAAAAATCTATTTAGAAATCGTCCTCGAACTCATCTCCGCCATCTTCTTCTGTTACCTCGTCAAAGTCTTCTTCAAATTCTTCACGTTCTTCGGCGGTTTTATAGGGAATATCAGCTTCCCCTAAATTTCCACAGACTGGACATTTAAATTCAATTGTTTGACCTTCGAGATCCAACAGAAATTCTTTGGTGAAAACCTCATCGCAATTTGAACAAACTAAAGTAGTTTGTATATTTTCTTGAGTAAATTTATGAGACTGTACCCGAAAGATTGTGTTCACCATACTTATTTTACCTATAAGAATCAGTCTTTATTATAAGCCTTATCTTTTTATAAACCTAAGGTTTGTAACAAGAAAGACTTTAGATCATAACTAGTTCATACCCAACATTTTGTGCATTTGCGGGACCACTCGTACATCATTATAAAAAGGGTATACTTCATCATATACTTTTAAAATGTGTTCCGTAGATGGAGAGTCAAATTCATAGCTAGGCTGAAGTGTTATACCACTTAGATTATTAATATTTGAGCACCGAAAAATCCTAGTAATTAAATCTCTAATTTCGTTTACAGTCGTAGAATTTGTAAATACGATCTTGACAAAAGAAATCTTATCGTTCTTGTTTAAGGCCAATTCTAAACATTTTAACTCATTCTGTATCAAATTATTATGGAATTTGGATTCAATTACTTTCGAATCAGAAGTCTTAAATTCAATTTTACAAATATCGAAATGGGGTAAAACCATTTCAAACCTTTTCCAATCAAAACAAGATGACTCTAAATAAGTCTTTATATCTAATTCACTTTTAACAAAATTTGCAAGAGCAATCAAGGATAGAGGCTGTAATAAAGGTTCTCCTCCCGTAAAATTGACTTTATAAATATTTGGCTGTAGATGATTAAATATAAGATGTTTAGCTTGATTAATTGTATAACTTTTACCGCTATTAGGTGATAGAGAATATTTTGTATCACACCAATAACATTTTAGATGACAGCCCGAGAATCGGATGAATAAAGTTTTTGTCCCTGCAAAAATACCTTCTCCTTCAATACTTACAAACAACTCATTTAATTGAACTTTGTCATGTTCCTTTTGATTGGTTAGAATTTTTTGATTGTTATTGCTATTATTATTGTTATAAATTTCAATTTCGGAATTAATGCTTGACATATTGTGTTTTATCCTCAATACCCGCATTTGAAAATGCTTGCTTCCTATTCATACATGATTCACATCGACCACATTGTATATTTTTCCCTTCTGTAGGTGTATTGTCTTTGTTGTCAGTACTAGTTCCCAGATAACAGCTCCAGGATCTAAAAATTTTTTCACCCAATGCATCATACCCGATCAAAAGCAATTCCGATTTACTTAAATTATCTATTGCAGGAGACCAAATATGAAGCTTATTTCTTATCCCTGCAGTAATTCCATCAATTTCAGATAAATTAATTACTTCTTCTAGAGATCGTGTGAAGGCAGGGCGACAATCAGGATATCGAGTATCGCCAGAATGAGCACCATAAACTACAAGAGAAATATTTAAAGAAATAGCCCATATGGATGCAATAGTCAAAAAAACAGTATTTCTTAGAGGTACCACCATACTATAATCAAACGTTGATGGGATTTTGGATTGGGGTCTCGTTAGTATATTTGTTTTACCGAATAGAGATTTTAGGAATTTTATATCAATTATTGTATACTTCTGACTTTTTAATAACTTGGAAAAGCGTTTTGCAACAATAAGTTCATTGGATGCACGCTGTCCATAATCAAAAGAAATCAAATAAAGATCTAATCCCAATTTTTTTAGATAAGCAGCTGTACTTATAGAATCTAGCCCGCCGCTAAATATACAAACAGCCTTGGAATAATTAAGTATGGAACTAGACTTTTGTGTCAATTATGATAAATTAGCTCGTTCGTTATGTAAACTTGACGATAAGTTATCATCACCGTCATTTTTAAAATACCCAATAAGGCCTCCTATAGCATATGAAACCGAAATTATAACTCTGGTTAAGAAAAGTGTCAACTCATAGTTGTCCGTATAACTGTAATATATTATAATCGAGAATAAAGATGAAAGGGTTAGGGAACCTGTAATTACCTGTTCTATACTATATATTTTAGAATATTTCCTCAAAAATATAAAAGTAGAAATGTTACCTAAAGACAAGCCAGTAAGTAATAAGAAGGGATAATACTTTTGGAGAAAAGGTATAAGCACAAAGGGCAGTGCCCATGCTAGTCCATTTATCATTTTTATAACAAAGGGCCAAGATATACTAGTTGAAACTCTGTCGCGAAATACTTTACGCACAGATAAAAGAGGCTTTAGGAAAAGTAATAAGGAGAATGCAAAACAACTAGGCCATATCAAATAGTAGTAGAAATAATTGAGGTCATAAACAAAGACTATATGTGACAAGATTGAAGAAAATCCAAACCATACAGATATAAATAAAAACATAAACGAAAAGACTCGAGTCATTCACATTCTAAAAATAATAATTTGACATATAATTTAATAATCATATAAAATACTTAAATAAATTTAACGAAAAGGTAAATGTAAAGGAGTAAATTAATAATGAAAACATGCAAATTATGTAATAAGATAAAATTTCATTCTATCAATTATTTATTCTCAGATACTATATGTAACGAGTGTTATCTAATTCTAAAAGAAAAATCTAACTGAGAATTTATTCTCTTTTAATAAGAAATACTATTCCTGGACAGAGCCACATTTATTACAAAATTTTGAAGAAAGTTTTATTGTATTACCACAATTAATGCAGTATTTTTTCTCGATAGAATTTGAGGACATGTTTTTTGAAGCAGAATCTTTATGTTGAGTACTATAAAAATCAGCAATAGCTCCTGTAGGCTTAAAAGAATCATCTACATCGGGAAGATAGTCAGATGGAGTGAGAGTTGAAGTATTTGTTTTTGAATCAGACTTATCCTCTAGATATATAAGTAAACGAGGAGTTGAAGTATTTGTTTTTGAATTTTTGACACTTTCACCCAACCATAATGCAAATTTTTTTAGAGTCATTTCAGGAGTAGAAAAAGTTAGCGAATGGGTAGACATGTAATCTTCAGTAGCCAATCGCCCATTAAAGATCTTCATAATATATACTAAAAAAATTGTGCCTTTTAATTATTGTGAATTTCCACATTTATTACAAAATTTTGCTTGTTTTGGAATTGATGCGGTACAAACAACACAATTTTTTTTTGATCCTTTTGTGTTTATAGAGTCTTGTTTGGTTATTACTATATCCACTGGTTTGAAGGTAGGTGCTTCTTGAGGTAGTGGGAGATCATAATTTTCATTTAAAGTAGAAGGAGGAAAAGAAGAGGATGAGGAAGGGATTGGACCTACACTACCACCAGCAGAAACGAAGCCATCTACTCCAAAACCGCTACCAGGGCCAGCATGACCCTCACTGTTGTTGCCACTAGTACCTGAAGGAATAGTTGATGTTGCGGCAGATCTTTCATTTTTGCCTTTGACAGAAATATTCTTATCCATAGCTGACTTTAGCTCAAGAATTACACGGCAAGATAAAAAATTTAATGCAGAGGAAGATACAAGAAATTCTCCCATTCTCGAAAAATACTCGTTACTATCCATTTTTCCTTGCTTAAATAATTGAGTTGAATCAAAAAACGATTCATAATTATTTTGAGTATCATTAACTAATTGTTTTAATTTCTCAATCAGGCCACCAAGTGTATCCACTCCAAAGGACATGACTTGCAAATGAATAAAAACAAATTTAAATTTATGGAATTATTTGTAGTATAGATAAAAATTTGAGGAAATCTTATTTAATCAAATCGAGCTTTATGAAAGAATATTTTAGGTGAAATAGTTATGAAATTTTTAGAAGGTAATTCAGATTTTGGGATAAACCCATTAGACAGTAAAAATAAAGTATTATCGGGGAAAAATTTTTTTGTTTTATGGTCTAGTTTGGGTATTGGTCTACTAGTAATTTCTGCAGGATCATTCATTTCCTCTTCAAATTTAACAGAAGCTGTAATTGCTATCATTGTTGGTTCGGTAGTTGGATCTATATTGCTTGCATTAGCTGGCAAAATAGGAAGCGATCATTCAGTTCCTTCGATAGTTAGTATGAGACCAGCGTTTGGTTTACATGGTTCATATTTGCTTACAATACTTAACATCTTTCAATTAATTGGTTGGTCAACTTTTGAAATAACAATATTATCAAAAGCAGCAAATATCTTCAGCAACGGATACATTGATTTTTACGTGTGGTCTATAGTTTTTGGAGCAGTAATAATTCTTTTCTGTATTTTAGGACCATTGAAGATTGTCAAGCAATGGCTTAGCAAATTTGCAGTGTGGGTCGTATATGGCTCCACCATAGTAATGCTCGTAAGTATTATACTAACAACAAGTGGTCAGGGATCAGACAGTGCAATAGATCCTCATTCGGCTACCGCTTCGACTGCGGCTGCTGATTTTAGTTTTTTTAATTCCTTAGATCTGGTGATTGCCATGCCTCTATCTTGGTTGCCTCTGGTAGCAGACTATAATAGATTTGCCAAAAAGAGCAAAAATGCATTTTATGGGACATTTATTGGGTTCTCAGTTACAAATTGTCTTTTTTATGTAATTGGATTATTGTTGGGCATTAGCGATATATTTGCAATACTTGTCGCCATTCAGACATTCTTTTATGGATTTTTTCTATTGGTATTAGTCGTTGATGAAGTAGATAACGTTTTTGCAAACATTTTCTCATCTACAATGTCATTTAAGAATATATATAACAAAATAAACTACAAGTATCTTGTTATATTTTTCACGGCATTAGGAGTTTTATTAGCTAACTTAATTCCAATACAGCAATACGAGAGTTTTTTATTAATAATAGGAGCCTTATTTGCACCGCTCTTTGCAATAGTATTGACTGATTATTATATTGTAAGAAGAGGACGAATATCAGTTGAAAAATTTTATGAAAAGACTAATAGAGTAAAGACATCATCGTTCTTTGCCTTTGTTGTCGGAAGCATCACTTATTTCATTCTCTCCCCAATATCTTGGTTTCATGTCACCGACTTGGGGATAAGCATAGGTTCAACAATTCCAAGTGTAACAATTTCAATTTTAGTCTTCTTAGTAATAGAACTTTTAATAAAAAAAGTTAAATTGAAAAATGAAGACTATTCAACAGATAAGAAAATTGAGTAAAAAGTTGATGTAAAATGTCGATGTCAAAAAGAAGGATAGTAATTTTAGGAGCAGGCTATGCGGGAATATTTCTGAGTACAAACCTTTCATCTAAACTGGACAAGAATTCAACAGAAATATTACTGATAGACAGAAACAATTATCACCAGTTAATGCAAGAAATACACCTTGTAGCTTCGGGCTTCAGAACGGCTGAACAATTAAAAATCCCTATTTCGTCTTTAATCCAAGGGAAAAATATTCATTTTATTCAAGATGATATAGAAAAAATAGTACCTGACAAAAATATGATAATCTTAAAGTCTGGAGAAATAGGTTATAATGAATTAATAGTTTGTTTGGGATCATCCACAAAATATTTTAACATACCAGGTGCTGATAAGTATACTCTTCCTATAAGATCAATATATGATGCTTCAGTTATTCATGATCATATTCTAAGAATAATTGATGATGCTGAAAATAAAAAACATAATATAGTAATAGTGGGTGCAGGTGCTACCGGAATAAGTCTTGGGAGTGCGTTAGCAGAGACGATAAATGCATCACCTAACAAAAGCAATATCAAAATAAACATTATTGAAGCAACGTCAACCATCTTGCCTGGGTGGGACATCAGAGTTAAAAATAAAACAGAAGAAATCCTCAAAGAAAAGGGAATAAGAATTTTCCACAATTCGCTAGTAGAAAGAGTTGAAGAACACACATTATATTTGAAAGATGGATTAGAGATTAATTCATCGCTAATAATATGGACTGCTGGAGTAAGAGGATACAATATAGACATAGAACCAAATATTGACAAGACTAACGATGGGAGAATCATTGTAAATGAATTTTGCCAAACAAATCGGTACAAGAATATTTACTCCATAGGAGATTTGGCTGCAATGAAAAATTCTAAAGGATCATTATATCCCCCACTTGCACAAATAGCCGTAAGACAAGCACGTTATTTGGCAGATAACATCGCAGAATATTATATCAAAGGAACTAACCCGAAAGAAAAATTTGATTATGAAATAAAGGCGCAAATAATTTCCGTGGGGAGTGATGAATATGTTGGTCTGTTAAACAATTATCTTGTAAGTGGAGATCTGGCAAAGATGATTGATGAATTCACTAAACAAACATACATGAAATCATTAAAGAGCGGAGGGAAGAATATATCCGTTAATCTATACGAAAATGACTTTTTTTCACAAGTTATGGCAGGCATAACTTTTGCAGGATTCACATTCTTTAAAGGTTTAGAAAAGTTAGCGTAACAGAAAAAATGGGTAAAGGATGATCTCATTATCCATAATAGCCCCGAATTAAACTACCACTAACCAAATGATGTTAAGTACACTCATCAAAATTAGTTTATTAAAAATTATTGTGATTACAACTCATTCATAATTAGACTTTAGGATAAAAGTAAATAAAAAAATTCTATATCTTAACAATCTAGGAAAATTATACAAATGCACGATACGATCTACGAATGTTTGTGTTCATGTCTGTGTTCATCAGTGTGCAAATGAGGATGAGAGTGTGATATTCCCCCATGGCTATGGGAATGATATATTTTCTTAAATAAAGCGTATAAAGCAGTTATTCCAAAGCCTAATGTAATAAACATAACTATTGTTGGGCCAGAGGAAGAATCCAAAAAGAAACTCGCATACATTCCGGAGA
Source organism: Candidatus Nitrosocosmicus sp. (assembly GCA_031177355.1). Lineage (GTDB taxonomy): Archaea > Thermoproteota > Nitrososphaeria > Nitrososphaerales > Nitrososphaeraceae > Nitrosocosmicus. The sequence continues at coordinate 25,577 of JAPSGR010000007.1, forward strand.
ATGAGGCAATCGAGCCTATAATTATAGACAAAAATACGACATTTGAAAAATTATTTGAGAGCATGCGAGCAGAAATCGCGGGTCCAACTATTACTGAAGCCAGTAATGTTACTCCCACAGAAGACATTGAGACAATTATGATGGTTGCCAGGACAAATGAAAATAATAATTCTATATGAGAAGTTTTAATACCACTTATTTTGGCACTTTCGTTATCAAAGAAAGAGAAAACCAATCGTTTATGTAGTAAGAAGAAAAAAACAGCTGAAATCATAGTTACTGATACTATAATATAGAGATCTTGTTCTGTAATGGCTAAAATATTTCCAAATAAAAGAGATTCAAAATTTCTTGTATATTTATTTGTCATGCTCACTAGTAGCACACCAAAAGCGAAAATGGCTGTTGTTACCAATCCAATAGCTGCATCTGGTTTAATTGTATTTTTTTTGCTGATTTCGTAGATTACAAACGAGGCTAAATAACTCCAAATAATTGCGCCAATATAGTAGTTTATTCCAACAATGTTTCCTACTATAGCGCCACCAAATGCCGCATGAGAAAGTCCATGGCCTACATAACTTAGTCCTCTTAGAATAATATATACTCCAGCTAATCCGCAGATGCCACCTAATAAAACCGATACTACTAAACCCTTAATAAAAAATTCATATTCAAACGGTAGCAGAGGATCAATCATGATTGATCTTTATTATTTAATCTTATAATCTGAAAGTCCATATGTTTTCAAAAGGTTATCCTCCTTAAGAACATCCTGCGGAGGACCTTCGGCTATGACATATTTGTTAAAGCATATTACCCATGGTGAACGATTGGCTATGTGTGTTATATCATGAGTAGACAAAATAACTGTCATTCCATTGTTATTGAGGTTCTTTAATATATCAAATATTTTCTCCCTTGATACATAATCTAGGCCTGTTGTAGGTTCGTCTAAAATAAGTATGTCAGGATTTTTAATCAATGCTCTTCCCAAAAATACGCGTTGTTGTTCCCCTCCAGAGAGAGCTCTAATATGTCGTTTTTCGTATCCGGATAATCCCAATATTTTTAACACATCCTTAATTTGGTTTTTTAATTTTTTATCGATCCAAGGAAGGTAACTTTTGTAATTCCATGATCCCATGGCAATAACTTCTTGTACTGAAACCGGGAAATTCCAATCAATGGTTTCTATTTGAGGAACATACCCAACAGAAGGATAATAAAATATTGAATCACAATCATTACTAATATACTCTATATCTCCGTTCCAAGGTTCATATATTCCACATAATAATTTTAACAGAGTGGTTTTTCCAGAACCACTAGGACCCACTAATGAGACAAATCGGCCCCTTGGAATAGACAAATTAACTCCTTCTAAAACAAAATCATGATAAGAAAATCCATATGATAGACCAGTTATCCTCAGATACTCGAAGGAGCCCATCCTAATGGTATTGAAGGTGTAGTTAATTAATATTTAAAAAAATTAAGATTTATTGCATATAGGTATTTGCAGGATTTATATCAGATAGACTACTAACGTTTCCTCCCAAGGGGACTATCATATTCTCCATATTCTCAAGCATCATTCCAACATAGGTGTGATTTGGATCCATAAGATTGCCCGGTAATGCATCATCACTGAGAGTTTGTACTATTTCAATACCAGCTTCATCGGCTATTTGATCTGTGATTCGATTTGAAAAGACCTCGGATGCAAATATGGCAGGAACTTTTTCTGCCTTGATCTGATCAATCAATTTTGCAATATCAAGAGGAGATGGCTCTGAAAAGTCCGATGGTTGTACTGCTCCTATTACAGTTAGGTTATATCTAGGAGCAAAGTACGCCCAAGAATCATGATATGTAATCAAATTTCTATTTTCTGGAGGTATGCTTTGTGTTGCTTCCCTAATCGCTTCATCTAGCTGTTTTAACAAGGCAACATACCTGTTAGCATTTTCTGAATAATAAGCGGCGTTATAGGGATCCATTTCAATCAGTTTATCTTTTGTTAGATTTGCAAACTTCATAGCATACACCGGATTAAGCCACAAGTGTGGATTAGGATATCCCTGTTCTTTTGGAAAGCTAAAATCAAATATCCAATTAGCGGGAGTAACGGTATTGTCTCCAAGTTTGAGTAATTTAATATTTGGATTAGTATTTAACGATGTATTTACGATTCTTTCCATAGGATCTTCTAGATGTAGACCATTTATTATTACAAGATCTGCATTGCCTAATTTTACAATATCAGATGGTACCGGTTCATAAGTATGTGAATTCACACCTTCAGGAACTAGCCCTGTAAGATTTATCTTGTCACCTCCTATGTTTTTTACTATATTAGTTATTGGGGAAATAGAAGTAACCACATTGAGGGTTTTGTTGAGTGCATAAGAGTTTTGACGATAGTCAAAATTTGTATTAATGTTAATAAACAAGAGAGACAAGATTATTGCGAATGTTATACAAATCATTGTCTTTGAATTGTTAAAGGAAGATTTTAACATGTGGTATTATTATAAATAATTTTATAAAATTCTTTTAAGAACAGAATTGCTGTTTATCAGCAAAAGTACTTAAATAATAAGTTTAGATTTTTCTCATTCCGCTAAAGGAGACATTCAAAACGTTTTTTCTAACAATTCCAACTATAGAATAAATTAAATTTCTAATTTCCCCTACAAATGATCCAAGAAGGCGTATAAGTAAGCCATTTTCAGCGGGTAGTTTTGTGCATCCACCAATCACACCTTTTATTCTAGGTAATAGATCGAGTATTTCACTTTGTATTTGATTTATCTTATCCTTTGGAGTTAAAATGTAGATATTTCCTAATATATCATAATTATTCAATATTCCAAAAGATTTTACATTTTCTTTTTTGGGCTCTATTTTTGCCGTATCAATTAATCTTAGTTTTTCGTTCTGATTTACTGATTTGACTTTCATAAAACAAATGTCATATTCAAAAGATTCATTGCTGGCCACTCTTCCAGGGGTTAGTATCTCAGAATAAATACAAGTTCCTTCGTCATGAACCTTGATATTAGATATTTGATAGAATCTAGAATCTCTGAAAGGTATTATCTGATCAGGAATATATTCTAAATAACAATTTTTATCAACGTCCAAATTTATAATTTGGGTTCCAAAATTTTTATTCATTCTATATATTCTAGTAGCACTTTGAGTAGTAACGTGAGCTTTAGCTGAATTTGTAAGAGTGATATCGGTCCTGAATCTATCACCTTGCAATATACCTCCAGAAGGAGAGATCACATACACATAAGCCATTTCAGGACAAGTTTCTTCCAAATACATTGCTCGCTTTATACAAAGCGGAACCTTATAGTGCTGATATTTAATAGAGGTTTTGTGAAAAATTGGATCATGTTCTAACTTTAGATGTAAGATACCTAATTTGCCAGCTTTTCCAATTCCCATCTGTTCTAAAGCGCTATCGTAATTTAATACTTCATTAGGAATTTTTTCAGGAGTACAGTAAGAAAGATTATATACACTCATAAAATCACGAAATGGTTAATTGATAGCTACAGATTTAGGAGGTGCATCAAACAATACATCTTTTATTATCTGTTCAGTAACTTTTTTGACACCTTGACCTGTCTTGCTGTTAACAAAAACATATGGTTTATCATTTCTAACAATCTTTGCATCCCTTTCCATGACACTAAGATCAGCACCTATAAAAGATGCAATATCTATTTTATTAATTACTAACAAATCAGAGGTTTCTATCCCCAGGCCACGTTTTCTAGGATATTTATCACCTCCAGAAACATCTATGATATATATGAAATAATCAGCAAGAGCAGGACTAAATGTAGTTGTTATATTATCACCTCCACTCTCGATAATTATTAGATCAAGATTGGGATGCTTGGCCTCCATTTCCTCGACAACAGATATATTGATTGATGGATCCTCTCTCACTGCAGTATGAGGACAACCTCCAGTAGCTATACCTATTACAAGATCTTCTGGCATTAATCCTCTCTCGGTGGCAAGATTTTTTCTCATCCTATCGGCATCTTCTCGTGAAACAACATCATTAGAAATAATTCCAACGTTATATCCTTCATTCTTTAAAATAGGAACTAACTGTTCTATTAGCATCGTTTTTCCTGATCCTACAGGACCCCCTATGCCAATGCGGGGAATTCTTGAAAGTGCCACAAAAAGTAAAATGAAAAAATCAAGTTATAAACATTTTTGAATCCATCTGTTCATGGTGCATTTGGATTATATCTAATTGAGGGATAAATTGCCACATACTGTCTGCAGGTTGTTCAATATTTTTTAACACCGTAGATAATATGACAGGCTTTAATTCATTGATCATCATTTGCCCCTCATAATGCTGTAGGATGCCTAATCTAAGTGCTGCTCCTACTACACTGACCACAAAACCATACAATAGCATTAAACCCGATCTATCCTTTGTTAAATTCATAGAATTACATCCTAATGCGTAAGAAACAGGAAAAACGCCTTTGGCTAAACCATCCTTAATACTTTTTGAATAAAAAGTTAGAAATTCATCTTCGCTGCTAAATGTAGAAACACATCTTAGGAATTGAATGCCCGACCTAGTTGAGGCAGAACGAGTTTCATCTACCAATCTCATGAAATAATACATGTTATCCAGATCCACTAGTGATGTAAAGTCCTTCTTTTGTATGCTGTTATATGCATTTCCTATAACACAACAATCTGTGGGTCCAATCTGTTGAACAATATAGGCTCTAATAAAATCTGAAATTTCATCATACGATAATTTTCTATTTTTATTATAAAACAAGAGTTCTAATCCATTGGAGGTTGTATACAACCCAGTTGGAAAAAAGGAATCAGATAATTGTAAAAAACTTAGATCCTCAATGGATATAGATGATATTTTGTCGCTGTCAGTGTGCATGGATATCAAATCCTTGGTCAGGTTCGAAAATAAGAGTTTCTGTACGAATTTCTACATAGTCTTTTAAATCAGATAAGAGCCTTAAGAACAGATTTACCTCATCAGGGCTTTGGATAGGAAATATTATATCACCTTTATTGATTTTCAGTGGTCTATGTAAGTTTCCAATTGTGTGACCCACCTTTATTGCAATATTCGTAAGGTCATGGTCATGGTCATGGTCATGGTCATGGCGATCATCACTATTGTCAATGTTGTTGTCATGTGAATGCCTATATCTTTTCTTAATATTCAGGATAGCCACAAGTTCTGGTGATAATTTTATGATTATCATTTTAGTATCATCTAAAAATGCTACATCACCATCTTTTAGATAAGTTCTAGAAGGTAGAATAAATCCTACATCAGTTTTTTTATCTGAAACCTTTCTCATCCTAACCTTCTCAGTTTCAGATCTCTGAATAGTTATGGTTTCAAGAGTATTTTTTTTTAATGATTCTTCATACTTTAGATTCAAGTCTAAATTATTTTTTATATTCCCTATGATTGCTGTTACGGTTAACATCAGATAAGATATACAGTCCAGTCTTATCCATAAAAACAATTTCAAATTGTTGTAATCACAATATACATTATAATAATAATTATTAGGAACGCTATTGAGACGAATAATTATTAAGAAAAATTTTATATTTTATTATCAATATCATCTAAGCCCCTATTATCTTTAGTAGTTGTGTTGGGGTTTAAGATTCTTACTTTTTTTACAGCGTCTATCATATTTGTCAAATTTTGAGTATAATCGTATTTGCCATAATGTTGATAATTATCAGGATTTAAATCAGCGAACATGAATCTACTATCAGATATTTCAACTTTTGATCCTACTTCGAATCTTTCGGCTATTATGCATTGTTTTACTAAATGATAAGGATAATCAAGGTTAAGATGTGATTTAGGATCTATCAATCCTGAAATCAAAGATAACTTTCCGAATTTTACAATCACATGTCTAATTTGCAAGGGATCGATGATCATCAAAGACTCATCAACGTTACATTTTTCAGTACAATGTCTAATTTGCACTGGCTGTCACCTCTTTGAATCAGCAAGTGCCTGGGGATTAAGATCGTCTGCTGCTAAATTCTTGTCAATCCTGAGAACAGATTTTGCCATTTCTCCTGATGCTTCTAATGCCATGGTCTTTACCAATACAGGATCAAGTACACCTTTGGTTACCATATTTACGATTTCTCCACTATCTATATCAACTCCATATCCATCAGGTGATGCTTTAGCATTCATTACTTTTTCTAAACCATTAAATCCAGCATTTGTTAATATTTGTCTCATTATACTCTCCAGAGCAGAAGTTACCACTTCAAGGCCAACTTGCTCCAATCCATTGAGTTTTAATTGTTTGATTTTTTCGATAATATGTAATTCAGCGGCGCCACCACCTGGAACGACTCCATAATTTAAGGCTGCTTCTGCAGCATTAATTCCATCGATTGTTGATCTCCATCTCTCTAAGGATGTTTCTTTTGTTGATCCTGATATCAAGATTGTAATAATCTTTTTTCCATCACCATTTTCCAAGTATATTATCCCGTTATCCTCATCTTCGTATATTTTTTCAGAAACACCAATAATATCATTATTTTTCAGATCATCTAATGTTCGTATTGGCTTGGCACCAGTATACCTTGATAAATATTCTATTTCTTCATTTGAGATATGAACTGCAAATAGGCCTTTTGACACAAATAGATCTTCAATTATTTGATCTACCTCAGGCGAGGCTATAAATAGAGTATTTGCACCTGTTTCTACTATAGTGTCTACAATTCTTTTGGATTTTTCTAGACGATCCTTTTCCATAGTAAGAATATCTTGATATTTGCTATTTTCTTTGATCCAAGATTCTTTTACAGGTTTTAAATCTAATTTTAGGATAAGAATCTTTGAATTTTCAACTTTGCTTGGAAGCTCAGGGTCAATTCTTTTTCTTTCAAGGACAATCCCGTTAAAAATTTTGTCGTCAACATCAACTCTTCTTATCACTTTAACTGCTTTGTCAAAATCATATAACCCGTTGTATATGGCATCCTTTCCCACAGTACGCAAGGCCTCAACTACTAGTTTATGCAACACCCGACCATCAAGTTTAGACGATAGGCTTGTTTTAACAATTTGGTCAAGTTCGGCATCACTTAGTTTAATTTTCGTAGCACTTTTCATTAATAAATCACAGGAATGCTTTATACCACTCTCTATGCCTTCTACGACCTTGGTAGGATGAACAGCTAGTTCGCGGATTAGCCTCTTACCTTCTTTTATCATTTCAGCTGCTAGAATAACCGCAGTGGTTGTACCATCTCCCACTTTTTGTTCTTGTCTTTCTGCAATTTCCACAATCATTCGTGCTACAGGATGAATTGCCCTTAAGGAGAGCAATATAGTAACACCATCATTAGATACATGCCTATTCATAGATTGATCGATCAAAAGTTTGTCCAGGCCCTTTGGTCCCAATGTTGTTCTAACAGTATCTGCTACTGCCATTACAGCATTAGAATTGGATTCTAAGGCATTAAATTCGATGTTTTCGGCAATTGGTTTCCAAACTCCAAAATTTTGCGGTGAAGACATATTTTTAGATTTGAAGACCAAGAGATAAATGTATCAGAAATAATAAAACAAAACAAAAATTTGAAAATAAAAATAAGATTGGAACTACGCCATAAAGTATCTCTGAGCTAATGTTAGTTCCGTTGCAGGATCAACTGTAGCAATCTGCCCATCAATTTTTACTTCATATGTTTCAGGATCGATCTTAATTTCTGGTGTTTTATCGTTCCACATCATGTCTTTCTTTCCGATACTTCTGCAATTACTTACAGGCAATACCGTCTTCTCTAAGCCTAGTTTTTGAGGAACACCCAATGATATTGCTTTTTTTGACATGAATGTAAAAGAGGTCTTCTTTACGGCGCGTCCCATGGCCCCAAACATGGGTCTATAGAATACTGGCTCTGGTGTTGGTATAGAAGCATTTGGATCTCCCATTATGGACCAGGCTATAAAGCCACCTTTAAATACCATTTTTGGTTTTGCGGCAAAGAATGGAGTGTTATACATCACTATATCAGCATATTTTCCTACCTCTAGTGAGCCAAGATGATCAGAAACACCATGTGTAATGGCACAATTAATCGTCGTTTTTGCAATATAACGTTTTGCTCTTAAATTATCATTATCTCCTTCCTCATCTTTTAGTTTTCCTTTCATTTTTTTCATTTTATCTGCTGTTTGCCATGCACGGATTACCACTTCTCCAATTCTACCCATCGCCTGACTATCAGATGAATACATGCTAAGGATTCCTTCATCATGCAACACGTCTTCTGCTGCGATAGTTTCGGCTCTTATTCTAGAATCTGCAAAAGCGACGTCTTCTGCAACTGCGGGATTAAGATGGTGACAGAACATAAGCATATCCAAATGTTCATCAATCGTATTGACAGTAAATGGTCTAGTAGGATTGGTGGATGAGGGCAATACATTAGGTTCTGCCGCAATAGCCATAATATCTGGAGCATGACCTCCACCAGCACCCTCAGTGTGATAAGTATGAACAGCTCGTCCATCTATTGCATTTACTGTATCCTCAAGGTATCCACATTCATTTATAGAATCAGTGTGAATGGCAACTTGGACATCTGTTAAATCGGCTGCACGAAGTGATGCATCCAAAACGGCTGGAGTAGTTCCCCAGTCTTCATGATCCTTTAATCCACAAGCACCAGCTTCAATTTGTTCCATCTGAGTGGCCAAAGACGGATGAGAATCATTACCTTTTCCTAAAAATCCCCAATTCATTGGAGTATCTTCAACCGCTTCTAGCATTCTGCTTATATTAAACACACCAGGTGTACATGTAGTAGCGTTGGTACCATCTGCAGGACCAGTACCTCCACCTATCATATTACAAATACCATTGCTAATTCCATCGAGATATTGCTGTGGTGAAATCATGTGAATATGAGTGTCAAAGTGTCCAGGAGTGCAGATAGTATGCTCACCAGCAGTTGCTTCTGTGCAAGCGGACACCACTAGATTTCTATCAACGTCATCCATTACTAACGGATTTCCTGCTTTTCCTATACCCGCAATTTTACCATCCTTAATACCGATATCTCCCTTTACTATTCCTATTACAGGATCTAATACTACAGCATTTGTAATGACAAAATCTAAAGCTCCTGCCGCATTGGTAACACCTGGAGTCTGTGCTAGACCATCACGAATTGTTTTACCACCACCAAATACACATTCATCACCATGAGAAATCAAATCTTTTTCGACCTCAATTAAGAGATCAGTATCACCTAAGCGGATCTTGTCTCCTTTCGTAGGGCCAAATAGGTCAGTGTATTGCTGTTTAGTTAATTTTAGAACCAATTATATCCTCTCCTCCTTATTATTACCCATTCCTTTAAAGCCATAGAACTTGGCTTTTTCAAATGCAGATTTTTTTATATTACCAGATTTCATACTTCCCATCGTCAATCCATTAAATCCAAAACAAACTCTTGAACCTCCTAATTCACATAGTTCAACTTCTTTTGAATCACCAGGTTCAAACCTTATAGAAGTTCCGGCGGGTATATTTAATCTATAGCCAAAGGTTTGTTCCCTAGGAAAATCCAATGCCTTATTAATTTCAAAGAAATGTGTATGAGATCCAATCTGAGATGGTCTATCACCGGTATTTTTTACAGTAACCTTAATGGTTTTTCTATTTTCATTGCACAGTACATCTCCCTCAGCTAAAATATATTCCCCAGGTTTCATTATAAAGGACAACCTCCTCTCAAGGATTCTGATTTAATTATGCATATCATTTCTTTTTCCTCCTACTGAATTGGATCGTGAACGGTAACAAGCTTCGTACCATCTGGAAATGTAGCTTCTGCTTGCACAGTATGTATCATTTCAGGAACTCCCTCCATAACATCTGTCCTTTTTAAAATATTTCTTGCAGATGACATCAACTCTGCGACTGATTTTCCTTCACGAGCACCTTCTACTATGTAATTCGCTATATAAGCAATCGATTCTGGATAGTTAAGTTTTATTCCCTTTTGTTTTCTTCCCTCGGCAATTTGAGCTGCTGTCCATATCATCATCTTTTCTATTTCTCTTGGAACTAACATCATTTTAATTCATATATAACAAACGTAGTGAATTATTTTAAAATTCAAAATAATAATCAATATATATGAACAATTACCATTTTCAGACTCGATTTAGTCGACATCGACTAAAAAGTTATTATTTCTTTGAGATCTTAATAGGTAAACACATCTTTAGCCAATATAATGTTTTGTTATAGTCACCGTTTTTTCCAGTTGGTAAAATAAATTCATATTTTTCGTTGTCTGTATTAATTATCAATACATTTTCCTTTATAGCGGTCCCAAGCATATTTGAAACCAAGGTTTTAACATCAGGATAGAATACAAATTTTGTAATGTTTTTGTAATTTATAGAGGCTTCATTCAAATCTGAATTATCTTTTAGAACAAAAGCATCCTTTTTCTTAATATCAGAATATTCAATTTTTTTTGATAATATATAGTAAAGGTATGGTCCAAGTCCAGCGACAAAACCAGGATCAGTAAGTTTGCGAATAAAGTTTTTCTTAAACAAGATAATTCGACTTGGAGTAAATGTAAGTAGGTAATCAATTTTCATAGGTTTTTGTTTTACATATCCAGAGAGTCTTAATATGATGGGTTCAACATTACGGTCATCCATTAGATCGCAAAACATTTTAATTTTTTGTACATCAGACAGTGTAGAATCAGATTTGATCCTATTCAAATCTATCTCTAGTTCGGACATCACGCTAAGTTATAGAATGTGAAATATTACTTTAATTAAAAAAATGGGTATCGTATTCCTAAACTAAAGAAGAATGGTAGAAGGATTAAAGAAAGGCTATCCTTCGGGCCTAGACCATCCTATTCCGGCCGGAATATTTGAAAATCCAAAGATTGCAATCAGCCATACCCATGCTGTAAACACGAATGGACCTGTGAGTGCGGGTAAGCCCCACTGTCCAAAGAACCGTTGGAGTGCAGGCATTACGATTACAGAACAGGCAACAGTAGCAAGTACTGCCATAAAAAATGATTGCCATGTTAGGGGTACAAAACTAGTCAGGGCTATCATTACAAGTACCTGATTAAATCCATGTAAACCAATTCTAGTTTCTTGGGTAGGTAACTTCATCAATATAGACAACGCAGCACCAATCGCTGATCCTACAAATGCCATGAGTCCCGCTAGATACAGTGGTGAATATTCATTCCATTGTGCTGTATACCCATTTGTAAACCAAGGCCTATCCTGAACACCAGCGATAAAGGGTGCCAATTCAAAAGTTAGAGTAAGCCCAACAACCCAAAATACGCCTGTCTTCCAATTCTCAACAAAGGTAACTTGAGACACACCCTTGAGTGTTGCAATAATAAATTCTTTGGCGGTCCATTTGAAATTTTCAGGTTTCAATTGGACAGGATTATCACTCCCAGATATTTTATCTTCTTTAGCAGATTGAGGAATTTCGGGCCAAACATCGTGTCCATAACGCTTACTTGCATACATCATAGCCCATGTAGTGAATATGAATGAGGAAGTAAATCCTGGAATAGCAACTGAGTTAGCTATACCGCCTCTCTCGTCAGGACTAAATATATCTCCCATAAAGTGTGAAAATGCCATCCATGCCACAGCGGTAATAATTGCTCCAAATAAGGAAATCGTCAACGTTACTCGGTTTGCTTTTACAAATGGTCCAGACCAAAAGGCCATTCCTGTTAGTATGGAATTGTATCCAAACAATCCAAACGTAACTAACCCATAATCTGCACCCAGTAGTAACGCTGTTGCCGCTCCAATTAAACCCGCGGCGACCATCATTACACCGGCTTTTCGTGAGGCTAAAAGCACACCTGCAAGAATAAATATACCAGTTACTGGAGAACTCAGCAAAGGAACTTCAGAGATGCCATTAAACAAGATATAAAAGAAATCTAGAAGAGGATCTCCCGACGAATATGTTGGTATTCCCATAGAAGGATTTTGTACAGGTATTGTTTAACAATTTGTATTGAATATCAGTTTATTAATAAACAAAGGATTGGCAACCATAAATCAGTTAAGTAATAGTACTGGTTTATTTGATTCAATAAGAATTTTTTTTGTTACATGACCAAGATCGTTGGAATTTCCTAATCCCTTTGTTCCTAATACTATCATATCTACATTAAGATCATTGGCAGTTTTGATAATTTTCTTTGCAGGATCTCCCACTTTGACTATCCTTTCACATCTTCGAGGGTTTTTCATAAGGATGCTGGAGAGAACAAGCCTTCCTTCTTTTTCAATGCGCTTTATTAATTCTGTATCATATTCGATATTATCTTCATGATCGTCAGTCCATTCGATAACATGTACTACGTAGATTACAGAGTCAGGCTGGAAGGTATGACTAACATAATCTAACGCCCTTATTGAAGCCATAGAACCATCAACAGCGACCAGAATTCTCTTGTTAGCTGTGTTAATAGAACTTTCAAAATGAGAAGTATCACTTTTACTTTTAAGTGAGGAAGCCGGTTTGTTGAAATTTCTAAAGTAAAGTTTTGATCGAATAACCATAATAACATTAGATATTACTGTCGAAATTTCTCTTTTTGATTCGACTAGTGGTTTAACTATTAGAAAACATGCAGCAGCTATAGTCCATACAATACTTAGTATAATCCAAAATAAAAAAAACTCGAAAGAAAATATATAACCTGAGAAGAATAATGGTAACGGCCAAATTACAACCAGTAATAAAGTGAAAATTGTTCCGTATTTGTACCCAAATAATGTTCTCTTTTTTAAGAGCATCTCATCACTATCTTCCTTTATTAAAGACCTGATTCTCTCCTCGGCAACCACTATTCGCTGTTTTGTAATATTAAAATTAAAGTTGTCAGGTTTGATTAAACTTCCCAATATAACAAAGGCAAATCCGGTTGTAAAGGAAGTTAAATTGCCTAAAAGAAGTGGAATATCGTGACTAGTAGATAAAACAGAAATATTCCCATATAAATAATATGCTGAAAAAAGCCAGACAAAAACGCCAGATAACAGGCCCAATAATGCAGAAAGGGATGCAGACATCTTGTTGGTTTTCTCCCATACTAAAGATAATGATATAGGGCCAACCGCAGAGCCGATTAAAATTCCCATTGATAGATAGATATATTGTAGGTTCAACCCTATGTAAAATAAAGATAAGGAAAGTAATGCGATCCCAAGTCCAAACACCAAAACAGAATATTTCGATACACGCATTAACTGTCTGCCAGACGCGGATGGTTTGAAATAAGTTCTATAGACATCAAACGTGAATAAAGATGAAAATGCAACGAGTTCAGCTGACCCTGCACAGGTTACCGCAGTAAAAAGCATAGTCAGTATAAGAATACCACCCACTTCTCCAAGGAGACTTGAAATAGTAATAGGAGCCACTAATCCATGACTAACCTCTGAGGAGGAGAGGTCTAAGTGTAATGCTATTGCTGCAAGTCCAAGCGAAGTTGCAAGAGCAAATGGAATAGAAAACCACGCCAATCCACCAATAAAAAATCCCTTTATGAGGGATTTTGGACGTGAGGCAATGGCTCTCTGCCAAAAAGCTTGATCAACAAAAACAGTTCCAAAGTTTCCAATAATGTTTATTATTCCAAAAATAAGCGCACCAACTGAGGCCAATGTTAGGAATGAACCCCCAGAGTTTCCTTCCACAGGATTAATGGTGCTTGCCAATTGTAAATCTTCAAATAATCCTGTTATTCCGCCAATATTTGGATTATAGAAATAGATGCTTGATACTAGTATTAATATAACAATAAAAATTAGAGAGGTATTTAGATAATCTGCAAAAAAAGTAGCCTTTAAACCTCCAAAATATGTATACATCACAATACTCAAAGGAATTATAAAACAAGCTATAGTAATGTCAATCCCCGTTAGAGCATTCAAGGCTGCTGCCCCTCCTAGTACGAGCATGGCAGTTACAATAGAATTAGCCAATAATGCGAAAAGCAAGAATATCTTATGACCAAACTTTCCTAGTCTAAGATATAGAAATTCTGTAAATGTGTGAGAAGAGGGAGATCTTTTTTTCAACTCTAAGGCAATTACAGCAAAAAGAATGATCTGGATGCTGGCTCCTGCTGCATACCAAAAGGGCCCACTAATTCCATACTTATAGGCTACAGTGGACGATTCTAAAAGTGTAGCAGCCCAAATCCAAGCAGAAATAACAGAGGAAGCCAACAAACCACTCTTAATATTTCGCCCTGCTGTAGAAAACCACTCAAATGTTTTCCGAGTTCCAAGCCATTTAGTATCTACGAAAATAAGCAATAATACCAGTAATGTCATTATCAAACCCCCTCCAATGAAAATTAAATAACCTGTTTCTTGGGAGAGTATGAATGACAATTGTTAGTAAAAGTTAGATTGATTTATTTAAATTAATCCTGAATTACTAACTGCTTTTTCTTGTATTCCTGCATGTTTGAATTGTGATTACCTCAGAATTAAAGTTCTAAACTATAAATATTTTGTTTAATAATTTTGTAATAATAAATCAATGATAGATACGATCGACGAGTTAATTCTTTCTGCTCTAAGTAAAGACGCCAAGCAGGACTTGAATGAGATTTGGTATTTTTTAAGAAGTTATGGTCATAATCTGAGTTTAGAAGAGATAGATTCGCGTATCAAGACACTAGAGGATGAAAAAATAATATCAAGATATACAATTTCTATCGATACTAAGAAAGTAAGGCACAAGATAATTAGGGTTGTTTTAGTTACTTTTAGACCCTCACAACATTTAAGAAGTAGGATAGAGGGATTGAAGAAATACCTTGAAGATGCTCCATTTGTGTTATTTTCAGGTAGAACAAGAGGAGGATATGACTGGATTACCATTCAGGTATTTTCTTCTCCAGAGGTCGCAGATGAAGAAAGTGATATTTATAGAAATCTATTTGGAGATATCATCCAAACATATGAAGTTTATGATTTTTCTCCTCTAAAGGAACCTACATTCAATGCATTTACTTATACAGAAAAAGAATATAAAAAATTCTTAAATGAATGGATGCCTCCGTTCCTAGGAAGATGATTGAATAATAACTGATTGTTAAATCAATTATCTCATCCTTTTAAGTATTTTGCGGTTTTAGTAATCTTATTATTTTTGAATCGAATTGTGTCGTCTATTAAGGAGTGAATTTTAAGTCTCATGTCCATTAAAAAGCTGACTACATCAGTGCTTTGTTCTGGTTCAAAGTTCAATTGAACTTCCTCAATAATGTTGTCTAGTCTAGCAAGAGTTATTTTCAATGCAAGCGATGTTTTTTTTGTTATCTTTAGTGTTTTTAAATTCTTAAGATTAATATTTTCGTTGGCAATTAATTCCAAGTCATCTCCCGAAAGACCTTCTTTAGAGAATACGGCCTTGACCTCTCTAATTTGTCGTATAGTCAATTCATTTTCTATAATATGATCGGTAAACTGAATAATGCTACTTGGAGAAACAGTAGTTAATTCAAGTGCTTGACTTACGCTTAATTTATTTAGCATAATTTTTTCTTTGACATCCTGTGGAAGTTTTAATAATTGTATTCTATGTGAAACATATTCTTCGCTTTTTCCTATTTTCTTGGCCAATTCAGTAACACCTCCCCAGCCTAAATCTTGAACATACTTCCTAAAAGCCTCAGCTTCCTCAAGTGCGCTCATTGACTTTCGCTGTATGTTTTCAGTTAGTTGAATTTCAAATGCCTGTTTGTCATTCATCTCTCTAATTTTGCAAGGAATGTGACGCCATCTTAGAGATTTACAGGCATAGAAACGACGATGACCAGCAACTATTTCAAAATTATTCTGATACGGGCGTATCAAAATAGGTTGAAGTAGGCCATGTTCTTTGATACTTGAAACAAGTGATTCCACTTCTTGATAATCATTAAATTTATCTCTAATTGAAAACTGTGATGGTCGAATCATCTTAATTTCTATGTGTTCCACTATACTAGTATCAAATGCATGCATAAACTAAAATAATTGATGTAGTACTTATACATTTTTATTTTTGTCAGATGAATCCAATAAAAATAGAATTTGTTTAGAAGATTATATAAATTATTAGATAAAATAGATAATTTTATAAATTTCATGGATGCATAGTATTGCTGTTTGCATATTAAATAATAATATATTCATGCGATTAGCCCTTAACAGGTTACAGACACTTTTATAGGATGTTCTTTGAATATCTTAATGTATCATCAATAAACTCTTTTAATAAGATACTTTTATAACAACGATAGTTGCAACTAGAAAAATAAATGTTTTCCAAGATTTTAGTAGGAATAGATGGGTCGGAGTATTCAAGAAATGCTGTAAACTATGCATTAGATATATCTACCAAATATAACTCAGATTTATTTCTTTTAGCTATTGTTCCTTCTAAAGTTCATCATGGCGATTCGTCAGGTGTTTTTGGTATGGTTGCTCCGTCTTATTTTGAAGAATATAAGAAAGAGGCTGAAAAATGGTTTGAAGAAATAATAAATCACATAAACAGCAGCGATACACCTATTGATACCAAAAGTAAGGTAAAATCAGAAGTAATTACTACACCATTTTCTACAGCTGCCTCAATTCTGAATTACGCTGAAGAAAGGGATGTTGATCTTATAGTCATAGGAACTAGAGGTAACTCTGGTTTAAAAAAGATGTTACTAGGGAGTGTTGCAACAGATGTTGTAACTTATTCTTATTGCCCTGTATTGGTCGTTAAATAAGTAACACATATTATTTCGTCCTTTACCGATTTGCTAAATAATAGTGTTTAATTATTTTAGATTGATATTTTAACCAAGATAATTAGTCTATAGCAAAATTCAAATAAGTAATACCTAAATCAATTCGTCTTGATGTAACCTATTTAGCAAGGGCCTTAGATTGTTACCAAGTTCTTTTTCTCCCAAAATTATATCTGAACCAATACCTAAGACTATAGATAAGATATTTCTATCTTCCCTGGCAGTATAAATTGAACTTCCAATTATATTAAATGACTGATGATTATCCTGAATCCATTGTTTCCAAATTCGCGTTCGCTGAGCACTTTCCTCTAATGAGCTAATTGCATAATCCAGATGTATTCCTTCGGTATTATCCAGTAATTGAAGTTTGACCATCGGAAGCATTAAATTTCCTCCTTTTACAATCCTCTTTTCCTTATTCATTTGCTCAATGAGTTTGTCTTCTATTTCATGAGCAGCCAGTGATTTATCATCATGTTCATCAATATTAATATCGTAATTTGGAAAAAAATATC
Source organism: Candidatus Nitrosocosmicus sp. (assembly GCA_031177355.1). Taxonomy (GTDB): domain Archaea; phylum Thermoproteota; class Nitrososphaeria; order Nitrososphaerales; family Nitrososphaeraceae; genus Nitrosocosmicus. The sequence continues at coordinate 43,024 of JAPSGR010000007.1, forward strand.
CTGTCAGATTCTTATCCCAATCATAAATCTTGTATACACTATCATCATATTCTAATTTCCATAGATTGTCATCCTTTTTTCTTCTTCCAAACATTATAAAATAAAGAGGAAAATCGGTATTTTAATCTGACAAGATATGTTTTATCATAATTTATCTATAGTATGATAATTAAGATGCGTGCAATAGAACAAAGGAAATTAGTTGACAGTATGTGAAAAGACATACAGTTTTTAGAAATTAAATGACTATACAGAATGTAATGCCCGTATATCACCCATTCTTGAATTTCATAAATAGCATAAGGCTTCCTGAATATGGATTTGTAGGTATCACAAACTTAGAGAAAAAAATAATTGATACAAGATTTTTTCAACGGCTTCGAAGAATTAAACAAAGTTCCAATTTATTTATGGCTTTTCCAGGAGCATCTCATTCAAGGTTTGAACACTCTCTAGGGGCTATGCACATTGCCGGTGAGGCCTCTACTCATATGATATTAAATTCCAATAATACAACCAATTCGACATCCATAATAGATCTAATGGATACAATTGACACTAAAACCGAAATCAAGAAACAAATTCAAATTACACGATTGGCGGCATTATTACATGACATTGGACATGCCCCGTTTTCTCACACATTTGAAGAATTCCTAAAATTGGTCAATCCATCATTAGATTGGAAACATGAGTACTTGAGTTTAGAAATAATATACAAAAAACTCAGTGATCTTATCAGAGATTCCGAATATGACATTCAATCCTACGAAGTTGTGGCATTGTTATGTGACCTGACTCCTGATTTTCGAATTATCGAAAAGACAAGAAAGATTCTGCAACAAATAGGTATAAATGAAGAAATTATTACTAAGATGGATAACTTTTTGGAGTCCAATTGGTATCTGAATTATCTTGTAAAAGAAGATCCATACAATGTGGATAGATTCAACTATTTGATATTAGATTCTAATAGGACAGGCGCAAAAGAGTATGGTTTTGTAGATGTAGAAAGAATAATCCAGAATTTATATTTCCTAAAAGAGGATAAAATCGTTACCGTCTCTACTCAAGCAAGAGAAGCAGCTATGCGATTCTTCGAAGCCTATTCCCAGATGCATAGATCAATTTATTTGCATAAAATATCCCAAGGTGCTGATGTACATTTGTCCTATATAATGAAAGAAGCTGCAAAAGAATGCCACACAATTTTTCACAAATTAATTAATCCGGAAATGGAAACTATACTAGAACTATCAGACGATGTTTTAATATATGAGCTAACAAAGACTAAGAACGAAAAAACGAGGAAAATGGTAAATGATTACCTGAATAGAGATATTTTAGCCCTTGTTCATGAATTTGACTTGAGTGATAATAACAAGATTACAAGAGTAATGGATTCAAAAGGTTCAAAAGGATTACAAGATGAAATCAAGAAAGAGACAGGATTAACAAATAATGATGTGGTGTTGGTGATAAATATTACAAATAAAAAAGCAACCAAACCTCCTGTGGACGGGACTGCATTAAAAAAGCTGATGTTTTACAATACCAAATCAAAAAAATTGGAATCACTAGACTTTGATTTTATTAGGCAGCTCCATTCTAACAAGAAGTATAGGATTTTTGCTCAAAAAGAAGATAAAGAAAAGATAAAGAACCTCATTTCAACATGGCTAAATTCAGATTGAACATACAAAATATTGATTTCTATTTATATTTTATTTTCCAAAGGATCAATAATAAATTTTTATCTTGTTTCTCAAACTGGTAACTTAATCCAGCAATCATCTTGGACTTATACGGCGATAAATTTTATTCTCCAAACCCCATCACTATCAAAAGAGGTCAAACAATAACATGGTATGATGACGATACAATTTCATATACAGTGACCTCTGGACTAGATAATGATGAAGATGCAGGTCAAGTGTTTGATGCTGAAGTTATAATTCCAAACCAACACTATAGTATTACATTTGATGATACAGGCGAGTATCACTATTACTATTACTACTATCATCCTTCGATGGTTGGAGAAGTGATAGTAGAATAATACTTATTTTTATATCCTGTCACTATTTGTTATCGGAATATTAGGATTTGAAAAAGTGAGGTCTTTTAATGCGCAGTGTGGTTTAGTGAATCCATCTCGGAAGTAATATTTGAATTTAATACGGTTTGATTATTGGTAACGCTACTGCTGTTTGAGGTATTGTTGTTAGCGCTAGTCTCTAAGCCAAATCCACTAATCGTTGTCCCAAACATTTCATTCGAACTTGAAAAATGACCTCCTGTTTTATTGACGTCAATCATAAGACCCAATACCTTTTTGCCCATTAAATGAACAGTAATTGGGACTTGGCTATATTCAGTTGCATTATCAGTACGGATATCTGAAATCCCTGTAATTACAATGTCATTGCCAGCAAAGATGACGTTAGTGGACGTAAAATTATTTATGACATGGTTATGGCTGAGACTCCCATCGGGCTTTATCATTGTAAAATTTGCATCAAAAGCTGCACTCTTATTTGTATTTTCCATATCCCTATTTTCAGAACTATCAATTTCCAAATTCCAAAAGCCTCCTTGAATCCATGTTACTATGCCATCTTTCATCTGATTATTTGCAAAATGTCCAGAGGCTATTACTCTTTGGGATTCATTTTCCTCTTTAAGAGTATTGCCACTATTATTGACAGACTTGGGGATGTCTGAGGAATTGGCCATCGATTCGGGCAATTCTTGTGCACTTACATTTGTAAAAAAGGACTTTTCATTTATAAAACCAGTAAACGAAAAAGTTCCTACTGCAATAAAAAATAAAATTACAAAAAAAGAGATTTTTGATATACTATAACAGTTAGCCAATAGCTTATGTAACATTGTAACACATAAATCTATTTCCTTAACAAAAATAATGAAAATTTTACCATCTAAAGTTAATTTATAGATAAGGATGAGGTACAAATATACATCATATTCTCATCCAATATTTCTTTTATTTCGGCTTATATCTGCCCAACAGTAATGAGTTTGTAACCACGGTTACTGAGCTCATCGCCATTGCTACACCTGCAAGAATTGGAAGCCAACCAAATACTGAAAGTCCAAAAATAGGAACCAATGCTCCAGCTGCGACGGGGATTAATCCAGTATTGTAAGCAAAAGCCCAAAACAAGTTTTGTTTTATCTTTGAAACCGTTTTCTGTCCTAATTCCAGAGCAGTTATCACATCTCGAATATTATTTTTAATCAAAATTATGCCACCAGTTTCCTTGGCAACATCAGTTCCTGAGCCTATAGCGATTCCTAAATCTGCTCTAGCTAAAGCGGGTGCATCATTAATCCCGTCTCCGACCATTGCCACAACTTTATTTTCCTTTGTCTTTAAATCACCTACAATCTCTTCCTTTTGAGAGGGTAATACCTGTGCTATTACCCTCTCAATACCAATCTTTGATGCAACAGCCTTTGCAGTTCTTTCGTTATCTCCTGTGAGCATTATTGATTCGATCCTTTGACTTTTTAATTTCTCTATCACTTCTTTTGCTCCTTCTTTGATTGTATCAGCTATTGCGATTATTCCGAATAGATGATTATTTATCGAAACTAAGACGGCAGTTTTACCTTCTTGTTCTAATTGCGAAAGTCTCGTTTCTATATTCGCATCAATAGATATCTTATTGTCATGCATCATTTTTCTATTTCCTATCATTATGCTTTGGTTGGAATATACAGCCTGAAGACCATGTCCTGCTACGGCTTCAAATGAATCAGGAGAGACTATCGCTTCAATTCCTTCTTTTTTTGCTTTAGCTATGACAGCCTGAGCCAATGGATGTTCAGACCCCGATTCTGCTATAGCAGCGAGTCTTAATAGTTCAAGATTATCCATTTGACTAAGGGTTATGATATCAGTAACAGAGGGTTTTCCTTCAGTTAATGTTCCAGTTTTGTCAAATACTATAGTATTTACTTTGCTTGCTATCTCTATTTGTTCGCCCCCCTTGTACAAAATCCCATTTTCAGCACCTTTTCCCGCACCCATCATTAAAGCCGCAGGCGTGGCTAATCCAAGTGCACAAGGACATGCAATTATCATGACAGAAACAAACGCTAGTATAGAGTAGGTTAATCCTGCATTTCCTATAAAATACCATCCAAGAAACACTCCAATTGCTATTATTATAATGGCAGGAACAAAATACTTGGCAACCTGGTCAACCATTTTTTCCAGCTTTGCTTTTCCTGTTTTGGCTTCCTCTACTAAAGTGATTATCTGAGATAAGACTGTATCCTGGCCAATTTTGGTTGCTCTTACTTTGAGTAAACCATTTTTGTTAATGGTAGCTCCAATCACTTCATCTCCCTTAACTTTGTCTACAGGTATGCTTTCACCTGTTATTGCAGATTCATCTATGGATGATGACCCATCGATTATTGTTCCATCAGTAGGAACTCTTTCACCAGGTCGTATAATCATCAAATCACCTTCTATAATCTCTTCAACTGGAATTTCAACCTCTTTAAATTCCTTGGAAACTAATTTTAGCCGAGAACTATCTATAGAGATGCTGTTGCTCCCATTGTTTTTGTCTATATTATTTTTTTCTCTTATTTCAGCTCTTAACACGCGTGCAGTTCGTGGTTTTAAGTCTAATAACTTTCTGACTGCATCGGATGCTTTTTCTTTTGTCTTTGTCTCAAGCAATCTTCCTATCAAGATAAGTGTAATTATTATTGCAGCCGTTTCAAAGTATACTGCAGTAAATGGAAAGTATCCTGGGATTATAGTAACTATAGCGCTATAAACATAAGCAGCAGTGGTACCTATAGCAATTAACGTATCCATATTTGATGCTTTAGCTTTAATTCCATCCCAAAATCCTCTATAAAAACGCCATCCAATCCAAAATTGGATTGGAGTTGCCAAAGCCAAGAGTATGAAATTAGTGTATTCCATCATGTCCATAGGTAGAAGGTGGCCTAACTGTGGAATCATATGAGGTAAACTAAGCAAAACTATGGGTATAGTTAGCGCTATGCTTATTGCAACATGTATCTTTAGCTTTTTTAAAGCCTTCTCAGGCTCGAGAAATTCATTTAAGCATTGAGATGCGCAAAAATAATAAGTAATTCCATCTTTCGTATGATGAATTGAGCTTTCCTCTTCCTTTACAAACATACCACATATAGGGTCTTTTGCCATGTTATTAATAGCAATGAGAACATATATAACAACTGGGCTTTACAATTGTAAGCTCCTCGTCTTATCTAGTGGATAAAATTAAAAACGTTTCAAACGTCCTAGGTAATAAAATCTCTAATCAAAGCTGATACATATTAAAATAAGAAGAATAAGGGAATGAGTATCAAGATTCTATTGCTGTAGTTCTAATTCTAGTTTTTTTCTTTCATCTTTTGTTTATTTGTGATCCTAATAAAGTAGTAACAGAATAATGGGACGACAGGTTTGTAAAACATATTTGACACAGAAATTGCCGTCGATGTAGATGTTCCTAAATAAATATGTAGTGTATGATTTAGTTTTCGTTTATGTCCCAAAGAATTAGACATATGCAATTAGCAAATAATCTTATGGTAACGATTCCTATTCTAACTCATCATTAGAGGTTCAAATACAAAATAATAGTGTGATAGTTTTTTAAAAAAAATAGAAGATAATGAAGGTTGGAAGTTGAAAGATTAGATCCGGATTATTCTATTTTAATTTCCTTGCCTTGGGTCTTGTTGACTTTCTTTTTATCAAAGGTTATTTCCAATATGCCATTGTTGTAAACTGACTTTGCGGTTTTAATATCTGCTTGCTCCGGAAGGTCGATTTTTTTATGGTATTTTCTCTGGGCATCCTTTGACGTTGTTACCTCGACCTGAGAATCGTTAGCTTTTATATTAATATCTGTTTTTCTGATACCTGGCATTTCAACTACAACTTTGACCCCTTTATCAGTAGTATTAACATCAACTAGAGGTTCTCTTTCTGCTAAAATAGGTGATAATGGGTCTAGTTGTCCTCCTATATTTTTTACATCGTTATTGCCTGACTTGAGATTTCCAAATTCCCTTACATATGGTTTACCGTCAGGTCCAATGGTCATTGAATATCCGTATACTATTGGTCCCACTTCTCATACTTTGTCACCTTCTTTTGTATTATACTCTCTCACAAGTTCTTTGGGAGCATTATTTGACATATTGTTAAACACGTCAAACATTCTAGTCATTTCATTATGAATATCATCGAAATCTGCAAAAAGATCTGTTGTGCCTGGTAGTCCCCTTCTTTTGCCTCTTGGTCCTAAGCCTCTGTTGAAGAATTTACTTATCCAATTGCTTGGAGCTATGTCATTACTCATACATAATGTAATAGACATTACAGTATATAAATTTTTTTACATCATTTATTATTAAATATAGTGAATGTAAATCGGAAAGTGGACAGGCGACCAGTCATCGTTATACTAGATGAAAAAAAACAAAGGCAAAACCTATTTTTGGTTTCAGCCCATAGAGCAGTGCCTTATCGTTTGAATTATTTAATCCCAGATAAAAGTGGGGCCAGAGGGATTCGAACCCTCGACCGCCAGCGCCCCGGGCTTATACCCAAATTTGGATGGTATCCTGCCAAGCTAGACGATAGCCCCTTGCTTATTAAAAATATGCCTCTTATTTTTAAACCTAAGTAATTAATGGCAATTCTAAACACTTTAATAATTAATTAATACTTTATAGCACATCACTTATGCTGGTTAATGAATTAGATGTCATAGATAAACAGATATTAAATGATATTCAATGGTCATTTCCCTTGGTTGAAAGACCATTTCTTGAGATGGCAAATAAATACCACCTAACTGAGGATGAAGTTCTTAACAGAACCCAAAGATTAAAAGATATTGGAATAATTAGACAGATAAGTGCCATATTTGATACCCGTAAACTAGGTTACAAAAGCGCCCTAGTAGCATTCTCAGTCGAAAGTAACAAGATAGATTATGTCGCTAATGAAATAAATAAACATCCAGGAGTAAGCCACAATTATGAAAGAAACCATGAATATAATATGTGGTTTACGTTAGCAGTGTCTCCAGATGCAGATATGAAAGCAGATTTGGATAAAATGGCTGCTTTGGACGGGGTAAAAAAATACAGAGTATTGCCCACACTAAAAATGTACAAAATTGGAGTAAAATTAGATATGGTAAATGATGATCCTGAAAAGCCAAGTCCAACAGATAGCGTAAAGAAAATGGAAGGAAAAGCAGAGAAAATATCAGAATTAGATAAGGATTACATTCGACAACTACAAAAAGATATTGAAATAATTAAAGAACCGTTCAAACCTATTACTGACAACCTTAGAATAAGTCTAGAGGAATTATTTAACAAAGTCAGAGAATACCAAAATATAGGGATAATGAGAAGGTTTGCAGCAATATTGAGGCATAGACAAGCAGGTTTTACGGCTAACGGTATGATAGTTTGGAACGTTCCTGAAGAAAATATAGATCAAATTGGATTAAAGATTGCATCTTTTCCACAAGTAAGTCATTGTTATAGGCGCCCAGTATATCCAGACTGGGAGTTCAACTTATTTAGCATGATTCATGCTAGAACAATTGATGCTGCTGAAAAAATTGCAAAGGAAATATCGGCTATCATCAATATAGACAAATATAGAATATTATTTAGTTCTAGAGAATTTAAGAAAGAAAGAGTAAAATATTTTGAATGAATTAATTATTTATAGTATAAAAAATAGGTTATACCAATAATTTAGGCATATCGAAATTATTTTCATACATCTTTTCTATTTGGGTCTTCTCATCTTCATTTAAATAATTTCCATCAGAAATTTGAACAAATAGATCGATTTCCTCCAAACTTGTAACAGTAGGTATAAGAACCGAGATTTGTTTCTGAGATAATATATATTTCATTGAGAGTTCAGTAACATTCCATCCATGTGAATCAGCTATTGGTTTGAGTTTTTCTATTTTTTTCATAGCTTGTATAATCCATTCTTTTTTCCTATTATTTCTATGATCATTCTTATCAAAAACTGTATTTTCATTGACTTTTCCTGTTAAAACACCTGATGCATCAGGTACTCTAACCATTATCCCCACTTTAGGATTAGTCTTTTTATCTACTGCATCAAAAAATACTCTACCAGGATCTTGTTCTAAAATATTATATACAGTCTGTAAACACACTATATTTCTATTTTCTATAGCATATGTCCCTTCCTTTTCCCATCCTATTGCAGGTCCTAAAGCAACGCCATGACTTTTGATCTTTCCTGTTTTTACTAGTTCATCTAGTCTATCAAACAACGCATTATTTACGATAGCATCCATCTTTGGGTTATGCAAACTATATACATCAATAAAATCAGTTTCTAATCTCTTCATACTCTCTGATAGGGCATAATTCAAGAATTCAGGATTATGTTTTTGAGGAATCTCCCCATGTCCTATCTGTTGAGCACCATACATGTCATAGCCCCACTTTGTAGAATAAATCACTTCATTGCGCATATCTTTAAATGCTTTTGCCAATAGTTTTTCACTCTTGCCTTTCCCATACATATCAGCAGTTTCAAAGAAATTAATTCCTAAATCATAGGCATGTTTTAGCATCTTTATAGACTCGTCCTCCTCTAGTTTTTTTCCCCACCAATCTAGTGCCAAAGTCCAAGTTCCAAAACCAATTTCACTGACCTTCATTCCAGTATTTCCCAAATTGCGATATTTCATTAAATTATACTCCTCACTTTTTCAGATAATTTATTGAAATTAGCGTCGTCTATACAAGGGTTACTAATGGATTTCAAATATTCAAATGGATGTTCAGGCAAATTATTTTCAAAATACAAATTAAGATCCGGATCCTGAGACTCGATTTGGATCCAAGACTTGCAACCAACCCATTGAGGTTTGTTTACGATTTGAATTGGTTTGTTTAATGTATATGCTCTCAACAACAACATGTAAAGTGGTTTTTTAGGATTATAATTAAACCTAATTTTAAGATAATCGTCTGTCCAAATTTGAAACTGCTTTAATTCTTTTAAACTATCCAAATTAGGTACCTCGTTAAAATAAGTTATTTCAACAAAAGAAGTAATTTCAGTGCTATTGTTTGAAATTTGATTATTGTTATCAGTTTTAATTTCTTTATTTTTTTCTAGATTGTCAAGACCCTCATGATATTCAGGACGAATTGATTCTTTAGCTTGGTGTTCAAAGGTAGGAAATAAGAAAAAATTCTTATATTTTAACTCAAATCCATTTCGAAATTCCATAATACCCCCTTTTCTAAATAACAAAATTTGATCTCCTGTTTCGATGGCTTTACATACTATTGCCCACTCCTTTAGGGCACCAAGGAAATTTTTATCTGATTGTGACGATTGTTTGCCTTCACCCCTAGCTCGATCAACATTTTGACCGCTTTGATCATAATTGTTATGAGAGACTGGGATTGAGGTTGAGGTTGAGGTTGAGGTTTCTTGAATACCAGACCCCGTAGAAACTGCTGTCGAAGACAATCTTTCATAATTAATATTAGCTTGAATAGAAAGTGTATCTCTTTTAGCATAGTTTAAGTTGTTTAGGACATCATCTGAGAGAGAACTAAAACCCATATAAGCACCTATACTAACAATGTATCTTGATTCTAAATAAATTTTGTTAACTGTTCTTTAATTCTTAACTCGAAAATCCAAGTGCCTTGTATCTATCTAATAGATATTTAGCAATTAAGTTCATAAATTGTGTTAGTCGTAAACGGAAATGTTCTAGCAATTAATTTCATATATTACTGTTCGGTTTCACAGGTTAACTGCACTTTTGACCTTATTTTTTCAAATGATCGTGCTAAATCCGATATGTAATAGAGATACAACAACCACAACAGGAATACACTTTGCATTAATTAAAATTATCTCTTGTAAATAACTTGTGTCATGTTATGGTATTTTTTGTCGTCTGAAGCTTCGTGTGGAATTTCGTGTGGATAGTTTCACACGTTGACAGTATTTATTAATGTAGTTGATTTTATCTCTCAAGTTAAGATAGTAGTTAGCACTTAAGACGTCATTGAATGTTGTTAAAACTAAAGATAAAACAATGAATCGTATTTAATTCACATCTTTAGAGATGTAGTCTTTCATTTTTCGAATCGATTATAATCTTTAACTGAATTTTTTATCTTTTATTAATCTTTTAATATATTATTCTTATGTTAGCAGTGGAACCATAATAAAAGTCATTACTATTGTTATTAACCAACAGTTTAGATTATTTATTTGAATTAACAACCTGTGTCACTTGAGACACAAAGTCTGAAATAATTATCCTTAATATATCTATATCACTAACTATTTATATTTAATTTCCTTTCACGGGTTGCAAAGAGCAGTAAGATTTGAGTTAGCTAGAAGGAGGAGGCTGTCTTAGTTTGATTCTAATAATAAATATTAGAAAGGATGAAAAAATTTAATACTCTGTTCATTTTGTTTTACCGAGTTCATTTATCAAACTGGATTCTATTTCTATCATTGACGTAGGCAAGGACACTGTTAACTAAAGAAAATAATATAGGTAGAAGATGTCCTATTTCAAATATGATCTGTAAAGTAATAGAGCACCTTCGGTATCCGAGCCTATTTACCAAGTTACATTTTTTCCTTTTTTTGCTTATTCTTGGAACTGCTGTTAATAAATCACCATTTTTATAAGTTATAAATAAAAGTCACCTTGTAATCTGAAATTTTATTCTGAAATTTACCTCACAAAGACACTATTATTAAAAAGTAAAAATATTCAAAATACTGTTTAAAGTAATGCTCTGGACAAGATCGGAATGCATTTGATATTGGATAAATATGCAATTGCCCAAAAGTAAACTGGTTCTCCCACCAACTATCTCGTAGGTATATAACCTACTAATTAGAAAGATTACTAGACGACCTAATTAACATCAAAAGTTCCTATAAATAGGATTTATTACATGTATCCACAGGTTCATCAGTTTCTCAAGCTCAAACATCATCTGTATTTCTTTCTTACATAGAAAGGCATGTTGTGAAAAAGAGATTAACAAAGCAAAGTCATAAGAAAGTGTTTTGATAGTTATTTCCTTGCAATAAGCAAAAGTATATACTCGCATATCAATTTGTTTAGCCTGTTCATAGAATTATAACAAAAGTGAAAAGCGTATGGTAAGTTAATTAGACAGAATATTCTAACCCAAGCTCTTTATTATATCGTGTATATTTTTTCTAACACAGGGAATCATTGGTGTATCTTTAATTATATAGCGGCTAACTTCGGTTTCGCGTAACTCTAGGATAAGGTTTTGAAACTGTGAAAGACTATTAGTTTCAAATGCCAGCATGAAATCTTGATCGTCTATTCCAAATGAATAGGTAGTATTAAGAAGAATATTAGGATATTTTCTTCCAACCTTAATATGTTCATCCATCATCTCCTTTCTTTTTTCAAAAGGTAAGAGATACCATTCCCGGGATTTGATAAAAGGATATACAATTACGTATTGTAACGGATCTTTGTCCTGTTCATATCCTAGTTTCACCTGATTTGAATAAACAGATCTTCGAGTCATGGAGAGAAAAGTCGATACTGGTTCAATGTATTTTCCTAAGATTGTGGTGTAAATCTTTGAGGCAAGAATCTGGATGTTTTCTAGCGAATGAGAGACAGTCCATATCATAAACTCACTTTCGTGTCGTAACCCTAGAGTAGAATATGTCATAATTTTCATTCTTTTACTTGCTACGTCCAGCAATTCATGGAATTCGCGAGACGCTTCATCTTTACCTATCTCATTGAGCCAACGCCATTTTGGATCAACCTTATAAAAAGTAAATGTAAAGAATTTTTCAGGATTATCATTTTCTTTTATTCCTGCTTGATCATTTTCATTATTTTGACTAGTAAATTTGTTGCTGTTATCATTATCTTTGTCAGTAATGGATGTAGAAGAAAGCGATGAAAGTGAAGAATCTAAAGAGCTCGTATATTCACTTTTAATATTCTTCTCTAATGACGGAGGAGAATTATTGGTATTATTTCTTTTACTAGTATTAGACAAATTATTAGTTTCTGATGAATCCTTGTTCTTATTTTTCATAATTTTTATGGGATTCTAAATTAATAAAAGTTTAACATATCCAAAATAGATTAGATTTTAATATTGTTATTGTATTTGAATGAAAGCTGTTGTTAATATGGCTATGGTGACAAAATCAGATAAATATTATCTTTAAAGGTTTTATAAAATCATTACATGACTGCTCCGATTGCAGACAAATGTTGTAGTATAATTAACAGAAGGAGAGGCATTTACTAATAAATAATGCTGTTTATACTATTTTTTTAGATAGGTATTTTGTACGTAAAGCATAGGGACTTGAAAATCTAATAGTATGTTACGAATATCAACAATCAGAAAACTTGAATTTTAATATATAAAATATTATTTGTATATAGCTAGGCAACAAAGTAAAAGATAATAAGATGTTTATTGAGTATTATCAGATAATCCTAGCCAAGCGTATCCTTTTGCTTCCAACTCCTCAGAGAGCTCTTTTCCTGCTGATTTTATGATTTTTCCCTTTGACATGACGTGTACTTTATCAAGCTTGTTTAGATATCGTAAAATCCTAGCATAATGGGTAATAACGATAACTCCTGCACCTGTTTCAATCAGTTTGTTTATAGCCTCAGCAACAGCCTTTACAGCGTCAATATCAAGTCCAGAATCAGGCTCATCTAAAATTGCAAGATTGGGCCTTAAAACAAGCATCTGCATTACTTCAGACCTCTTTTTTTCTCCTCCAGAAAAACCCTCATTTAGATATCTGCTTAAAAAACTCGGGTCCAAACCTACATTGTCTAGGTTTCGCTTTAGGTATTCATGAAATTCCTTTACTGTAATGAAAACTTCGCGGTCTTTTTGTTCGGCTCCTAATGATTTGCTTAGTAGATTGTAGGCATTGCGTAAAAAGTGACTATATCCTACACCCGATATTTCTATTGGATATTGAAAGCCTAAAAAGAGTCCCTTTTTTGCCCTTTCGTCAGTTTTTAGGTCAATAATACTTTCATTGTTAACTAAAATATCTCCAGAAGTTACAGAATAACGGGGGTGTCCTAATAAGACATTAGCCAGCGTGCTTTTTCCAGAGCCATTTAACCCCATAATGGCATGAACTTCGCCTTTATTGATATCTAGATTAACACCATTAAGTATTTTTTTATCATCAATATTGACATTTAGGTCTTTTATCGTTAAAAATGACATAAAAATTTATGAATGAATACATAATATAAGTATTCGTGAGAATAACGCTGTTATAATTATAAAAATTTTATAATTCATATATTATAATAAATAAATTTTTCAATAAAATAATATTTTATAAGAAAAGTATAAAAAAGATGAATAGGTATATTAATTTTTTTAGGAAAAATTTAGGTTACTGTTATTGTTCCTAGCATGAAGGGATGAACAGTACAATAATACTCATGTTCTCCGGGACCCATTTGTTCTGCTGGAATACTAGCTGTAGCACCAGGCATTACAATGCTCGTATCAAAGAGTTGCCCACTTTCAGGATCCTGCGGTCCACTTCCGCTCGTAGCAGTATGTGGAACAGTATCTTCGTTGACCCAAGTAACCAACGCATCGCTAGTGGCAGAGGCAGGATCAGGTCCATAAGCTGGATTGCCTTGTGTAGCAGAACCTGCTAATATTTGCACTTCAACTTTATTGGCAAATGCAGATTCATCTATAGTTTCCCCTGCTGATCCCCCGGCAGCAGCAGCATCGGTAGCGTTTGGTGCAGCTGGAAGGTCCTGTCTGTAAATAGAATCAACTATTCCTGGTGTAGGAGTAGCTGCTCCGAATAAATAATAAGTAATAATTCCAGTTATAGCCGCTAATCCCAGAAGCGCATAAAATGCTTTTTTGTCAGTTTTATCAGCCATATTGACAACAAAATGTATTAGATCGCCCCTATTAATGTCTTTTATACTCCGGGTAAGGCAATCATGTAGAGGTTCGTTATCAATCAAAAAAAGACATGACTTTTATTTCTGATATTTTTATTGCTACCGAGAGAATGCTAAACCGGAGGGAACGTATCACATGCAGCATATGTAAACAAAAGATCGGTGATTTTAGGTACGAATCAATGCCACAATGGAATATCTCAGGGTTCTTGTGTAGCAAATGTTATTCAAAAAAAATATCAGAATATTACATTAGACAGAATACAGACGAAAAAGTGACCAAAAATTGATTATAAAGATAATAGAGTAGACAAGTTAGACTAGTTGACGGATCTCAACAGCTTTATTATTCTCTATTATGGACCTTGCATTTTCAAACGGTAGAATAGCTACATCCTCTTTTTTAAAAGGGCCATATTTATTCATGTTAACTCCAACAAATTGTTCCATAGAATCCAAAAATCTAACAATAACAAAATTCTCATTTATTGAAGAAACGATTTTTTCTAAAGTCTTTGGTTTTCCATCGAGTAGCATTTTTAAAATAATATCAATCCTTTTTTCTCTTTCTCTATTACCAAAAAAGACATACTTTTCTTCATCCGTAAGATTTGAATACTCAAAATTCTCTGGTGATAATTTGGAACTATTGAAGATTTTTTTACACCTTAGTATAAATAGCAAAGATGTTAGTTTAGTAATTATAGCTATCAATTCAGAATTGATCTGCTTGGAAATAGCAACAGTTACCTTCTCATTATCATCCGTTGACTGTTCTAAATCATCCTTTTCATTTTGTTCATTTAACAGATAAACCAGATTAGCAATATTTTGATAAAGATTCTGTGGAATAGGTTGAGGTACATTAGTAAGATGAATTTCTGTCTTTAAAACATTGTGAATCTCATCTATTTTTATCAGGTTTTGAATTTTATTGTGATCCATCAGCTTTTACAATAATGTATACATGATAAGCTTAATTAGAGGTTTTTATTTTAGTATATCGAATATTTCATTTGCCTTATAAAGTCATAGATGGAAAAATAGAGTCATTAAATTTTACTGCGGAACAAATCATGATGAGATTAAAGGACGAGGAAATTAAATTCATTGATTTGCAATTTACAGGTTTGACTGGTAGATTCCATCACACAACAATGGCCGCAAATATGTTCAAGAAAGATGATTTTGAATTCGGATTACCAAAGTTAGATGGTTCTTCAATTAGAGGTTTTACTGAAATTCATGAATCTGATTTAATAATAAGACCAGACCCATCTACATATGCTATTATTCCATGGATTGAGGAATATAAAACAGCCAGACTGATCTGTGATATTTTAGCTGGTGGACAAAAAAGAAAGCAATTCAAGAAGGATCCACGTGGTATTGCAAGAAAAGCTGAAGAGTATGTGAAAGAACAAGGATATCGCAATTCGTTTTGGGGGCCTGAGGTAGAATTCTTTGTTTTTGATAAATTAGAAGTAAACACGATGACACCATATAGATCACAAAGTTATAATATTAGTTCAAAGGAGGCTCCTTGGTCTACTGAAGGTGTAGGTTATGCATTAAGATTAAAGGAAGGTTATCTTCCCAGTGCGCCTGGCGATACATTAATGCAATATAGGAATCAATGTGTAGACGTTTTGAGTAACAACTTTGGTATTATTTGTGATGCTCATCATCATGAGGTAGCGACGGCCGGACAATGTGAAATTGACATTAGGTTTGATACCTTAGTAAATGCAGCGGATTCTGTTCAGAGTTATAAGTATATTGTAAAAAATATTGCAAAGAAACAGGGAAAAATTGCAACAATGATGCCAAAACCAATAGCTCTTGATAATGGTTCTGGCATGCATGTAAATGTTAGTTTATGGGATGAAGAAAAGAACTTGTTTTTTGATATCAATGATTCTTATGCTGAAATGTCGCAGTTAGCGAGATATTTTGCAGCAGGAATCCTAAATCACGCTCCTGCTTTAGCAGCGATTGTTGCTCCTACAACTAATTCCTATAGAAGACTAGTGCCAGGATACGAAGCACCGGTATATATTGCATGGAGCACAGGCAACAGATCGGCAATAATAAGAAACCCAGCACATTACAAGGGGGAGAGATTCGCACATATGAAAAGAATAGAATTCAGGGCACCTGATCCATCATGTAATCCATATTTAGCATTTTCAGCTGTGATTTCTGCAGGATTAGACGGGATAAAGAAAAAAACCACTATACCCGATCCAATAGATGAGGATATCTTCAAAATGGCACCCCAACGTAGGCGTGAATTGGGGATTAGGCAACTACCACCATCACTTAGAGAAGCATATGAGGAGCTAAATATCGATAGAGAATTTCTAAAGCCCATATTTGATGATGAAATTATTGATTCTATAATACTGCAAGAGGCTAAAGATCATCAAGAGGTAACAATTAGGCCTCATCCCCATGAGTTTTCACTTTATGCCGATGTCTGATAATATATGACCTGAATTCAGAAAAGGAGCATCCTAAATCAAAACAAAGGTTAATAACACTGGATTAACACAGTTCTAAATAATTTTTTGGAGGGGTTGTCTAGACTGGTTAGGATACCTGCCTTACACGCAGGTGGTCATGGGTTCAAATCCCATCTCCTCCACTCTAGTCATGCGTAACGCCTCAGATTTTTCCAAATCAGAATTACACATAAACTCATAATAATGCTTGCTAGTATCGATATTCCTTTTCTTATATAAATAAAAGATTACTAAATAGATAAAGTAAAACTTTGCCTTTAATTGCCATATATAGAGATCAAAATTGGTATTAATTTATTGATAATGGTGTTCCACTAAACTAACTATAGAAATGTTCGAATTCTTTATCAGAACAGTTATTGATTATTTACATAAATCTCATAATTAAAAATTAATATCATTTATCAAATAATTTTATCTTCGACTAGTGAGATAAAATTTAATACAGTATTGTATTAGTTATATAAAGGATATTAAACATTCATCTTTAATGACAGATAACGTTATTGATGATGCTGCAAAGAAAATAAAGAATACATCACAAGACGCTGAAGCCGAGACACAAACAGCCAAAGATCACGCAGAAGGAAAACCAAGTTCTGAGACTTTAAATAAAGCAAAAGTAAAGATTAGAGACGCTTTAGATTAAGCCATTGCGACTTTTAAATTCATTTAACTCCATTTTTTCTAGAAATCTGAATATATAGTAAACTGGTTCTATTTCATAATTAAATGATGCTAACTAAAAAAGGAATAATCATAAATCAAATCTGAAGAAATATCTCTAAAGAATGGTGTGGATTTTGTTGGTCTACTCAATTAGAATGTCTACTTCTACTGTTGTAATAATTAGACCACTTAATCAATAAAAAGATAAAACAAAAATTTTCTAAAGGTATATAAAAGTTAAAGCGAACTAGGTAGCAGCTGCTATTCAATTAAACTATGTAATGATTTAATTCAAAACAAGATTATTATGTGTGTATTTAAAACATCAGTCAAATAATTCTTGAAGAAATTCAAATCTTTTGATGTACTCAAGTCCTTTTGGTGATATCACATAATGAGGAACATCTTCATACTCACTATTTAATAGTAAACTTTTGTTAATTACCGGATTAATTAACTGTTTGGATAATAATGAGGATAATACATTCTTGTTTGTAGATATGCGATATTTTGTCAATGGGATGGGATAACGACTTAGATATAAGAGAGCCTCGTATAAGGAATCATAATGGGTATTGTGTTCTTTTCTGTCCTTTGACTTTTGAACTTTTGTTACTAAGGCCATTATTGTTAGTCATAATAAAGAATGCATGAACCTTAAAAACAATAGAATATCAAGATAATAGAATGTTAACATATAAAGATTGTATAGTATAATTATCTATTTTTACAAATATTGTATACTAATAGGTCTTTTCAGGGTTTACTTTAAGTTCACAATAAAGTTCATATGAAGTCAAAAGAACGTCATCGACCGACCGACCGATAATCAAGCACAAATCTTTAGAAGTGGATTTCAACAAGCGCAGGTGAAAGAATGGAATAGTTCAAAACGGCAAAATATATAAAAAAGGTTTGAATGAATAACAAATATTGTTCTACTATTGGTAACATCCGGAATCCGATGCCATTTGATTTGACTTATTGCTTCACATAGACAATATTTGAAGTACAT
>JAPSGR010000128.1 GCA_031177355.1 Candidatus Nitrosocosmicus sp.
CGGCTATAGAGACGATAAATGGTACTAGAATGCTAGTCTTTTATGAGCCTGTACAATTTCATTCTACTACCTGGGCTGTTCTGTTAATGAGGCCCTTATAATCTTGTAATGACAGGATGATTTGTTTTCATAAATATTCTTTATCATTTGTTTTTTGTAAATTTTATAGAGGTCAATATGATAATACCAATCAAATTTATTTTGTTTGGCATAATATGGATCTATATTGCAAATACCATAATCATACCCTCTCACATATGGAACTCCTCTTCTATCAAAGGCAATAATGTCTTTTAACATCCTTAGATTTTAATGCGTATGAAAAATTTTGATAAGGAGTTGCCTCTTCTGCCCACAAGTTACAATAAGTGTAGTCCAAATTAACTATATTAGTGTGTATTTCTAAGCGGGTTCGGTTGAGATTTAAAATTAAAATCTTTCTCTAATATTATTCAAACCAATAATGATTTAGATAAATCCAAAATCGAGGTATAAGTTTAAGTCGAATAAGAATTTATTATAACATCAGGTAAAGTAGGATTTAGTTTTTATTACAGAAGGAATACATAACAAAATATTATTTGTTGATAAATACACATTACTTAGGTTAGAAATTGATTTACGCAGATTCCTTTTCCTTAGAAAAGATAAAAGACAGAGAGGGTGAGTCTATAATATAATGAGGCGTTAAAAGATGGGGCGCTTGTATGTTAAGGCTCATAATGTTGGGGGGTTTTTATACGTGGGCTTTTCGTATATCCAAAAGTGTAAACCATTGTTAGGATGATATGATTCTAATGGGTTAGGTTTTGAATTCTCTACCAATATGTAGAATCTATTTCTATCAAACAATTTTTTGATTTGTTTCTTTTGAACCTTTGATATACTACCAGTGTAAAACTCTAACCCGTCGCCCTTATTCCAGTAAAAGTGTAAATTATATACGTTCTTTTCACCACCGAGTATTTTAAAAATTTTTCTGGTTAGCTCTATTTGTTGGGTTTTGGTTATGGTCATTTGTCTAGTATCATGACAATTAGTCTAGCTTGTAATTCAAGTTTCTCTGGTTGTTTGTGGGGTCGCGGTCGCTCATGATGATGATATTATCCCAACTACTTTAATCATTACCTCTACTATGTGTTTAGACCCGTATACTATGCGGGTTAGGTGTATCTGAAACAAATTTGACTCTATTCCATCTCTTGCACCATGACTTATATTGAATTAATTCAGCATATTGTTACCATAAATTTGATGTTTAGATCCGATAATATCTAGACCCCTCTCTTCTTTATACTCAACATCTATTCTGTGGGATTAAGTTCCGTATGGTATAAGGGTTCGGTGGAAATCGGATGAATTTCCACATGAATCCATTAGGCATAGGGGACTGCTCTTGTTATATAGATATTGCTACAGCATGACTTATAATAATAGTCGGGCTAAATGAAAATATTGTCTATAATTTCCTCTTAAAAAAGTAAGCAGTATTAACTATTTACTCGAGAATCTTTAACGTATTTTTTTGATGACTTCAATCCTATTAACACTCCTAAAAGGACTATAAATGCAATTTGAAAGACCTCGATAGCAATAGCCATATCGCCGACCATTCCTCCTCTTCCAGTTATTGGATTTTTCAGGAATTCTTG
>JAPSGR010000129.1 GCA_031177355.1 Candidatus Nitrosocosmicus sp.
ACGATTTACAGAACAATTGTTTTTCTGTCTCTACGTAGTTATCATTGATATTGCAGTATTCGTATATAGTTAATTCGGCAGTAGTGCCGATATATGTCAGAGTAAAGTGTTCTATAGTTTGCATAGTCATTTCAGTTCCTCTTTTATTTTCATTTTAAGGAATCGGATCTGCTAATTTCCATGTCCTATGCTTCTTGTAATCCTATATACTTTACTTATGAAATAATTAATGAGTTTAAAGATGAGATGTTAAAACCTCCTCACACTTGCTCTCTAATACTAATCTTTTAGCGTAAGCATGAACATCTAAGGTAGACCTTGCAAGATATTCGTATAATGAGTCTTGGATGTCGTCCTTGTTATTGAGCAGTATGATGTTTTCAGAACTTGTTATTTTTATTTTATGAATAAGATTAGCATTTGAATTCAAACTTACAAAGAAGATGATAAAGAATCCTATTACTCCACGAAACTTAATCCCACGCGCCGAAGCTCAATGATCTCGCATACAGTAATGATATTAAAAAGACTCTGACTTATGGTGAACGAAACAATTTGTTCACAATGTAATGCTAATAGGTTTCTTTATTGCGATAGCACCTGATTCTAATTCGTTGAATGATGTAGTTATTATTGTTATTATCCGGATATATGATATCGTTAAGATCTGGGGCCAATATTGCATTAAAACCATACTACAAATGGAACTTCAATTCACTGATGTAGGTTGAATTCGATTATTTATCTGATTTGTCTAAACTTGTAGGTTGCATATATGATAAATAAATAAATCAGTATCTATTGGCATCTAATATCAGTTTGTAATTTGCAATACTAGGTACTTGGAACAAGCACTAGATATACAAAAACAAATACGCTCAAAAGAACAATTATTGCAGTTGTAAGATAAAGTGTCATTTGATTTGGTGAATAGGTTTGTGTCTCTATTGATCTGTGTGTATTGAGATAGTTCTTCAATGCAAACAATATCAATAGAATGGCTAAAGATACAGTACCGATTCCAATCCAATTAGAAATTTGATCAATTGAGGATTGGGTTTGGGTTTGGTATGAATTTAATTCAGGCGAATCTATTGTATACCTTTGTGTTATAATTCGAAACTCTGCCAGAAAGAAGCTAAATTTAGATATTATGAATCCCAGACCTATTAGTGCAATGCATGTTCTTACCCATGATAGAAATGTCCTTTCGTTTGCTAGATACTGCTGTGAGCGATCAGTTTTTTGTTTATAATTATTATCATCAACCACATTATTATATACATCAGAAACTATTATAGTATAATGTAATTAACTCATCAATATTGCGCAGTGGAAGTTGAAAAAATTGCCTATTGAATTTCTTAAATGTATTACGTGTATTAGGATCTCACTACCACGAGGAACTTAATCCCCAAGGAACCATACTGATATTATAAAATAGTATTAAATAGATCTAAAAAAATGTTTGTTATTATTAATCCAAACCAATCTTTTAAGAGACAATAACAAATAAACTGCTTTCATAATGTATTTCTAAATTTATCTGTTTTGAAATCTCAAGTTAACGTATTCAATCTGCTGTAAGCGATTCATTTGTATTTATCATCAGCAGGCGGTCGGTCCCAGATTCTGCTCCCCA
>JAPSGR010000130.1 GCA_031177355.1 Candidatus Nitrosocosmicus sp.
CTATATTCCTTGAATGGAGCACGTGGGGATACTATTCAAGATTGAATAGAAACTAGAATTATTTTGACACAAGGGATTTGGAAAATGTTTAAATTATAAAGTCATTATACTATTACCAATCAAAGGATTTTTAAATTTGGGTGTATGGGGATTAAGTAAGCGGCAATAGGGTTCTATAGCGAAATAAGTAAGAAGGTAGTATATAGTTTGTATCAAAATCATATTACTAATTTAGAAATAACTTATGAACATTCTCTTTTGTAATATGAATTTTAAAGAGTTCGTCTTCTTTTATAATGAATATTTGATCATGATTCTCAAATAACTCTATCATGTCCTTTATTTCTGCATTTAATAGAGTCTCCGTTTTATACGCGCAGTACATTAAACCAGGTATTCTATTCTCGTCATATGATTTTTCTAATTTCAAAGCTTCCTTTAGGGATAACTTTGTCATGTTGTCCATAAGAAGGTCCATGCAACATACTTGATTGTTACCAGCATTTTTGACTATATTTTCACCTATTTTCTTATAATAGTCCTTTAGCTGATTTGGATGAAAAGTTTGAGGCTTAAGTCTCTGGCCTTTTGAATCTTGTTGGATGAGGTATGACTCGTCCGCTGCATTATACCATTTCATTTTTGAAAGAAGTGTTGTTGTAATGGAATGTGGCACCCCGCAAAAGCACCTAAATAAGTCAGCCTCTTTAGCAAGTCTATTCATGGATTTCAACAAATCCACCATTGATTCTTCTGTAGAATAAATTATTAGAAAGTGTTTTTTAGGAATTTCTGATTGCAACTGTAACCACTTGTCAACAGCATCCTTTACAATAGAATTTATAGAAACACCTCTTTGATTTGCAAGCTCCCCTAATTTTGAGTGAACCTTGTCATCAAATCCACGCAGAGTGAGATTATGAGGCATGCTAGATATTGCCTAATCTATAATATAAATTTGGTGTCATGATGTCATTTCATCAATAATAATAAATAATGGTATCATGACATCATTTAGTATGAGCGATAAGACTCAATTTTCAATGGAAAAAACAAAAGAAAAGGATGCATATGTAAATGGAATAAATGTTACCAGCCTACTTCAATCAACTGAAGCAGTAAAAAATAATTCAACTCTCGCCAAATTTAAATTTCAAGCTAAAGGAAGATGGATATTCGGATCCCATATTCAAACGATTATCGATGACTATGAAGCTGCAAATCAAGCTTACAAAAGAGCACAGCCATTCGTATATGATGGAGATGAGCCACCAGTCTTGTCAGGGACAGATGTGGGAGCTAGTCCTTTAGAATATGTACTTGTTGCCTTAAACGGATGTTTAACTACAGCCCTTATCTATAATGCGGCGGCTAGGGGAATATATTTAGAGGAGGTGGAGTCAACGCTTGAAGGCAATATGGATACTCGAGGTGCCATGGGATTGTCTAAACAGGTTAGAAACGGATATGAGAGTATCAAAGTATCCTTTAGGGTAAAATCATCTGCTCCTAAGGAAAAAATAAAAGAACTAGTAGAAATTGCACAAAAGCGATCGCCGGTATTTGACATTATTTCTAACCCTACACCAATAGAGGTCACTTTGCAGTAATAGATAGTTTATAGTGTTAGCCTGA
>JAPSGR010000097.1 GCA_031177355.1 Candidatus Nitrosocosmicus sp.
GCCCCGGAGAACCATATGCTTGCGGCAGTAGTCAAATTAACTACTTTCTTATTTGCCGGGATATCCGATTCCTTGTTATCAAATAGCTCACCTTTTAATATCACACCAGCTCCAAGAAATCCGATACCTGTTACAATCTGAGCGGCGATTCTTGATGTTGAATTTGGATCAATTAGTGCAGAAATGTAGGTAAAAATCATTGATCCTCCTATTACAAAACAGTGAGTTCCTATTCCAGCGGCCTTTCCTTTTGATTCTCTTTCTGCACCAATCAAAAACCCTGCTAATAGAGATATGCCCATATCTAGAGCAAAATCTAACTCATTTATGTTGAATATCCCGGTGACCATACAACCTAAGAGTTGATATACACTGTATAATATAACCGCATTATATTCTTTCAGAAATACTTATTTTAACAGTTCTTCCTTAGTCGTCCATGATTTTATCTATCTACTCTAGCCATATCAATACAATGTCTCTATGAACCTCTCTATAGAATCATATTTTCAACCTTTTTTTAAAAATATAACGCAATTAATCTTTTCCTGAGTCTTATTCAGATCACCTTTCTTTATCTACTACTTGGAGAATTTAGAAAGGATGTAAAAGCAATAAACATTATATCATTAACTTACGTATCAGAGTTTTGTGGATTTCTCTAGTTCAAAAAATATTTATCTTAAATATACTGATATAATTCACTGCGCATTTGAGTATTATAGAGATACAATAAAGAAGGAAATTAAAAATGAACGCGAAAGTAGTAATAACTTTGCTCTTATTGATTTCTTTGAACGAATTGATAAAACCTTGAATAAGACAAAAGATTACTATATTCAGAACATTGGTAACATATTTAAACCCGGTAATGACCCTAACAAGCACCCAAACATTGGGGTTTTTAGAAGTGTACTTTTTGTCTATGGTAAAGATCTTGAGCGATGTAAAGAATTGTTGAACCGCCATTACAATTTATATCCTGCAGGTGAAGGCTCAATAAAGGAAAAATCCGAACTGGTAAGGGAATTGTTAAACCTCGTAGTCCAAAAGCCTCCACCTCCATCTTCCAAATAACTAGAACACTTTTAATATTCTCTGTATCTCAACTAATCTGTAATTTAGTTATTGCTATATACAATGTACTTTTTGACCCGGTCAAGTAAAAATTAAGATATTGCCTGGGGAGAATTCTTATTTGCCTTTTAATACTCCCCTAGTCACAATTGCATGACAGGTGGGGCATAATGCCTGACAATTACTCTCTCTATCATCTGATCTATCACCATTTTTATGATGAAAATCTACAACTGTTAGCATTCTTTTACATTGGCCACATCTATAATTCTGTTTATTAAGAACGTTGTGTTTCACTAATCGAGTAAAACCTTTTCTTGATTTGGGTGAGCTATTTTTCATTTCGCAAAGTGTGTGCATTATTATTCCCCAAATCGTAATAGTGAATAATCCCACTAACAATGCAGACTCGTTTATCGGTTCCAATATTTTAACATTAAAAAAAGATATCAATTGACTTGATATATGATTATCAAAGATTGAATTGTGCAAAAAGAAAAGTATTTTGTAACCGTCTTCAGTTAGTTGATTACAAAAATCTCGAATGTTCTTATCATTGGTATTTGAATTTAAAATACTATCGATGTAGTGAACATAATTGCTCATAGTATCGCTAAGATTTCCATTTAAACAAGATGGGTCAATAATTAAGACGGAATTGGCATAGCCCGGTATCGTATTAAAAAAAAATACAGCAACAAGACTGCAAAAAAGGATAGTGAGGAAAAGATTATTGCTATGCCTGATAGTCATATTGCTAATGCATATACCAAATAAATAATATGTTTAATATTGATTATTCATGCTAATTAATAGTAGAATATTATGTTTGATACGTTATAAACAATAGTACGAAAACTACTCTACGACATTTTATCGAATTCGTGGCATTTCTTTTGTTTTAGATCCTTTATCTTTCTCTAAAACTATTCCGATAAATATTTTGTTAATTTGTTCATTGGAATGACCGCTATAATATTGTCTTAAATGGAACGTCAATTTATTGTATCAGATAAATTAGTCAAACAGGCTCAGTACATTTTTGATTCAAAGCAAGTCGAAATTTACTGCATAATTTCATTAACCTATTTTTGGCGTCCAAATACCTGAGTGACATATTTTTGATTCAAAAAAATTATCTGATCTTAGAATCTATATACTAGTTTGAAAGACATTTATTTGATGTTTATGATACAAATCATAAAATTAAAAGTTAAGAAAGTATAATGTAAGTATTTTCCTTTATTAGATATTTAAGAAACGAGGTTATGGTTCCTCTGGAGATGCTCCTTGGCTAACACTGATTGTATTTATGATTTCACACATCTGAGTTTGACCTGGTTCAATGAAACCCGTTGCTTCTTGAAAAGCGTCCAACTGATTAAATTGAGCACTACAATCTCCGTTTGCATCAGTAAGAATTGATACTATTGCATTCTCTCCGAGTTGATTTTCTATATCCATAGTATTAAATGAATCTTCTCTTACTGTATAGTTGCCTGGCAATAATGAAGTTATAGTGCCGTTTGATGATCCCTGAAACCTAGCTTCCTCAGTTTGATTTCCTGTTACAACTAGATTAAATTGTCCTGCATCAACATTTGCCAATACAAACTGACAAATTGACTCGTCGCTAGGGATACCCAATGACGAATCACAATGAACACTTTTTGTTACTTTGATTGTTGTTAAATCTCCCTCTTTCAATGATTCTGGATTCTGAGATTGCCCTTTTGTGTCGCTAGTTGTATTTATCTGTCCAAAGGATTCCCAATTAATCTGTGCAAACCCACTAATTGAAATAGTACTTGATAAGAAACAGATCGTAGTTATAATACCTATTAATTTGATCAATTATCTATATTTTAATCAAGGACTATTTAATATTTAATTAATATAAAATTTATGATTCTTGGGGGCTTCTAAATCTAATAATTTTCAGAATCTATTACTTATCTTTGCAAGTCCGTTACAGAGTTACCGTGAGATAATTGAAACCCTATTATTGTCTATCGACTTTTAAATTAAAAGTTTGATGACAAACTGATTACAGTTTTGAGAAATACTTTAGAAAATGAATCGTCGACTGTAACTACATTTTTCATTTACACAACCTTTTTATTTGAATATTACCATTTTTTTTGGCAAATGGATGTAATAATTGCTAACATTTTAATTATTTTTATAAAATATGTAGTTCCAATATTTAAATAAAATACGTCCTACATGTCGTTATTGAAAGTAGAAAACTGCATAGTTATTTTAATCTCTGTCTTTATGACCTTTTCTATATGTTTAGTATATAGTAATTCTAATCAGGCTTTTGCACAGAGCCTCAATTTTGATTATTATACAAGCTGGGGTTCTGAAGGTGAAGGAGATGGACAATTCAGTGGACATAATGATGTTGACTATTTTAACGGAAAGGTGTTTGTACCAGATTATGAGAACCATAGAATCCAAATATTTGATCCTGAAGGTAATTTTTTAGCTAAATTTGGAGAAGGTGGAGAAGGCGATGGCCAATTCCATAAACCGTCGGCCTTATCAACGGATTCAGAAGGTAATATGTATGTAGCCGACCAATTTAATTATAGAATCCAAAAGTTTGATAATAATGGTACGTTTTTAACAAAATGGGGCTCTGAAGGTGAAGGTGAAGGCCAATTCCTACATCCACATGTCCCTGCAAATGACGCTACAGGCAAGTTATTTGTAACAGATAGAGATCATCCAAGTGTACAGGTCTTTTCTACAGATGGTGAATTTCTTTATCGATGGGGCT
>JAPSGR010000008.1 GCA_031177355.1 Candidatus Nitrosocosmicus sp.
TATAATTTATGATAAGTAAAGATGTAAAAATAATTAGATGTGATATCAATAAAAGAATAATTCTTATGTAAGTTTATAATTATTTGATATAACCAAATTTAACTTCAATGATTATCTTGGGTGATAATTGCATACCAAAATAAATTACATGGCTATTGACTATGCTTTCTTCAAATTTGTTAAAGGTTTGAGGATAGTATACAATACATCTTATTCAAATAATTGATTTTTCCAAATTATACGAAAATGACTTAATGACTATTTTCACGATTTTGTTATACTGGGATGAAATAAAATAAAAACTATTCAATTAACATTAATTACAGGATCAACCCTTAGTGATTTAACTTGAATATTTACAAATAAGAATCTCGAGATTATTAATCTTAATCCATATCTTAATAGTAAATTATAAAAACCTGAAAACTTCGGAGTGAATATTGGATCTTTACTTGTCTCCTGAATCCATTAAAGCTTGAGATACTGGAGTCTTCTAAAAATGGTTGATACGTCTAGTTTTTTCCAGACATCTTTTCATTGGTGAATGGTAGAATCAATTTACATATTGAATACCTCAATTAATTTGATTGATTGATATACCATCACAAAAAACCAGAATATTGTTGATCAACTTTATTAAAATAGATGTCTTCAATCAAAACTATGATTATATTCCAAAATGTCTAACTATCTGGCGTGATAAGACAAAGTCGATTGACTCACGTGATATGTCATTTTCATTGAGTCATTGTGAGAATTAGAATAGATAAAGGCTTACCTAATGCTTCGGCAATAATCATGACGAAATAAATATAACAATTCTCCACTACAAATCAAATGTTGTTTGTTATTAGAAAATTACTGAAAATCGATATATTTTTTTAAAATATACATAATGTAAATGGCAATACAAACCAAGAAAATCTTATCGATTGCAGTACTAGCGTCTTTACTAGTCTTTAGCTTGACGGTTTCATCATCTACTTCCTTGATTTATGCAAGTGGAGGAAACCAAGCCGCAGCTCAAGACAGTGAAGATGGAGACAACAGTTCACAAAGTGAAATTAGTCAATCCAGTTCAAGTTCTCAAAGTTCTGAATGCTTGTCTGAAGGAAGCACAACAGGTAGTTGCAACAACATAAGCTTACAAGCTAATCAAAATGGCAACTCGGATGATGAAAGTCCAACACCAGCTGATGAAGAAGTAAGACCAGCAAGAGAAGCAAATGGTGTAACAAACGCAGAATCCACTACAGCGGTTCCAACAAGTGCTAGCGTTTCCTGTGGTGAAGTAATCAAACAATCCGTAAAATTGACATCTAACTTAGATTGTAAGACAGACGGTATAATCATAGGTGCAGATGGAATTACAGTAGATCTTAATGGTCATACAATATCTGGCCCAGGAATTTCAACTTCTAAAGTGGGTGTGATGCTCAGTGATATGGACAATGTAAATATTGTTGGTCCTGGTATTATTGAAAACTTCCAAGCAGGTGTTTTGAATACAGGTGGACAAGATGACAAAATCTCAGCAGTGACTTTCACACAAAATCAAATAGGCTCATTTAACACCGGTTCAGCAAATACGGCAATTGAAGATAATTTGTTCTTCAGCAATAATATAGGGGTAGCATCGCACTCGTCTACAGCATCAAAGTTGGTAACTAACCTCTTCAAATCAAATGACCTTGCAGGCATTACCTTTGTAAATTCTGCCTCAAATGAAGTATCCTTTAACACTATCCAAGGTTCAGTTAGTGGATTGTTCTTTGATGGTCAGAGCCGAGACAACGTAGTGAATTCAAATAATATATTGGATAATACTGGTGTAGATATCAACAATGCAAACGGACTTCCGTTGAATGTAAACAACAACCTTTTCAATGACAACAACTGCAACTCATCCGTACCAGTTGGTCTCTGTTTAGGTAAATAGAATCCTCTAACCTTTTTTATTATCTTTTCAATATTGATATATATTTAATCAAGTTTTAAGTTTCGTCCAAAAAAGGAAAATAATTTATTTAGCGGTTCTAGGCCTAGCCGACAAGCGATATAATTTTGACCGTTTTTGAATTTTATAACCTAAATTTGGTTCTCAGTTAGCATCGACCATTACCTATAATAGGTTTTTTTGAGAGCAATATTAATAGTATTGCTACACAAATCGAATAATCATGAAAGGTCTTAAAGAAGTCATTTACTTTTTACAGAAAAATCTACCTCAAACCGATTCTATCTTACTCGGATGTCGAGCTGACGAGTCAATCAATGTCCATGAATGCTGTGAATATAATATTATTTCAATTGATGATTCATACTCTTTGAAACAAATCTCCTATTACTTTGATGAATCTGGGCCTTCCAACAGTAACCATAATAAGGTATTCCAAGTTCGACTTTTATCTCCTAAAGTTCTCTATGAAAATGATAGCATACGATATTCAGACTTTATATATTTCCCACGACCTTTTTTGAGAGGAATAGAAAATGACCATTTTAAACAAAAAAACCAGAATTACCGAAAATCCTTTAGATTTGGGTTAAGAAAGGAAATATTTAGCAATATTTGTGATTTAACTTTATTGTCAAATTCCTTATCAAAAGAGTCCGTTGATGAATACCTGATCTCTTTTAAACTCAAAATGATTTCCCTAAAAACAATTAGAAATTATATTCATTTATACCTAGGTAAGGAACATAGGCCGTCTCATATTAAATATCAATTAAATTCTGTAATACAAAATCAATCAATAAAAATAAGAGAAAGGATTCATTCGGTTTTGGAAACAATAGGTATGCATAGAGCTAACAGTTCTACATTAGAGAGGAGTGAAAAATCGTTACGCTTGATCATGGGGGGTAACCAGTCACAAACAAACAGGTTGATTTTGAATAAAGTGGTATTTTTTAAGAAGAAATCAATGTATGTAGATGGGTTATTGTTAATATATAATTATCTTGTCGATAATTTCCAAGAAATTGAACAGGTAGTCTCATACCAGCAACTCCTCAGACGTACAGCTGATATTGATGTTAAAGAGAAAATAACTTTGAAAAACGAATTAAGTCTTCTTTTAGAATGTAATAAACAAATGGTCTAAATAAAATTATTGAATCACTATAGCCTGTTCTAGTGGTTCAACTGT
Organism: Candidatus Nitrosocosmicus sp.; assembly: GCA_031177355.1. Classification (GTDB taxonomy): domain Archaea; phylum Thermoproteota; class Nitrososphaeria; order Nitrososphaerales; family Nitrososphaeraceae; genus Nitrosocosmicus. The sequence continues at coordinate 3,153 of JAPSGR010000008.1, forward strand.
TTTGTTTCTTGCTCTTAACTTTGCTTTATACTTTAAGTTTCTTGGTTTAGTTCTAAGTCTATATCCACAGCACGGACACCATAAACCATCCCACTTAATGAAAATTTCACAAATTTGGCATCGTTTTTGACCGCTTGCATATCGGCCCGATCCCACCGGCTTTTGAGCTTTATGTCTGATACAAATACCTTTACAAGTCATACTTGAAAACCATATCAATGTCACAAATCTTACTTATAAACTTATATAAGGTTCAATAGATATTTATAAGTAAAGAAAAAAGGGAGGGCTTTTTAGCTGGTGACTGAAATATTCTTTGCTTGAAATAATTCATGCATGGTCATGTATTCGTCTAATTTCATTCGAATGTCATCTTCGGTCGTATCGTCCATGCCTGAGAACCCAGCTTTAAAAGTGATCTTGTTGTTAGAAATGTTTACATCAGAGACTTCCATATCTGCATAAACATTGCCCATTTCATTTACCCATTCTTGTGCTTCATTTGTATCAAATCCTTCGGCATCTATATTCACATTAAACATCTTGGTCATATTATACCACTGCTTTTTTTTTATTTCGCAAGTTTATAAAGGTGACGTAAAAATAATCGGTTTCCAATTATATTTTTACTTTTTATCCTCAAATCCCCAATGCTTCATCAAATCTTTCTCAAATTTTGATGCTTGATCATCACTGAGCGGGTCTCCACAATTTTTGCAAGACGGCACAACTTTCATACTATATAATTTAAAATCCACGTCATAAAAGTGAATTTTTGAACAACTACACATATTGATGCCTTTATTACATCAGTTACTAATTTAACTTTTGTTCTCATTTACTTGACACGAATTGAACTAGTAAACATTTAAAGAGTTATAGTCTACATATAATTACAAATGAAATGTAGAAGAAACGCTAAAAAAATTTCAGTATTTTTTCTAATATCAATGCTTGCGCTATCAACATTGCAGTTTAATCCTCTGATTGAAACCACGTTTGGTCAATCAAACAATTGGTATGTTGGAAAAGGCGTAAAGGCCGATACCTATTACACTTATGAAATAAGAAATGCTGATACAAATCAGGGCCAGCCCTTCACCATGACCATATACTTTAAAGAATATAATTCTACCGGGAAATACTGGGTTGCCCCTACATATGTCGTAGACAGTGGAAATGTAATTAATGGAACATTCTACTTAAGCAATTTAGATCTCACAGCTTTGGGCAGTTCACCGATACCTCCAGAAATGAGTGAATACCGCGGTGCATATGCTACTACTTTGGGTTGGCTTACGGCTTTTGTTCCTCAACCTGGACAATCACTAAGTGCACCATCATGGGGTAAAATAGCCTCAATTGGAGGATCCGAAATTAAACCCTCTGGAAATGCTAAAACAACTACCCCAGCTGGAACATTTGATACAACTGTCATAAGCTACAAAAAAGGTGCAACTAGCAATATTTATGTCAATAGCAACATGCCTTATCCCGTTAAAGCTGACACGTATGCAGATGTTACTACCGGCGTTGCCCCAATTCAGTATGTTTATGAATTACAGGACACCGGAACTGGTCAACCTCCACTACCTGAGACCCAACTTGAAATTCCAGTACCTCCTCTGAGTCTTAAAACACCTCGAGGAACACACAACATTCAATTATTATGGGAGCCTGTCGAAATTAAAGCTGGTAATAGTACTAATTTCGGAGTTATCTTTACCGATGATCGAAACAATATTGTAGAGAGAGTAACATATGGTTATACAGTAATGGATGGAAATAGAACAGTTATAGACGAGTTCACCAATCAAAGGGCAAATGAGGGGACAGGTCAGTTCTCCTACACCTTTGATACACCAGGACCTAAATCTCTAAGAGTTACCATAGAGACTGCCACTGGAGAAGACCTAGGAATGTTTGTTGAAGCTGCCACTTTCAATCTGGTAGTTCAATAATTTCTTAATTTTTTTGCTTCAAGGTTTGTTAATTTTTGATTCGTTTATAATAAACATTTGACATTAACCAGTTGCAAAATTCTTCTATCGTTTCATCTATTTTGGCCCAAATATGAAAGGATCCAGGCAATATTTCAAGTCGAGCGCTTTCGCCGAGCTTGTTTCTAAACTTAACTCGAACCCCTTCTTTTGCTTCATACATATACGCATCAACTACAATACTGTAAGGTCCAAATCTTTTGTTTGCCTCGTCCTTTATACTTTCTCTGGCCACTGGAAATGTTTTTCTGAATTTGTCAATAATAATGCTCATATTTTCTGTACCATACCTATTTATATCATAAATTTTTTTGTGATCAGGAAAATGAATCTCCAATACTATACTATACCTAGAGCCAACGAACAATGCCAATTCATTAAGCTTCGAATATACCGTAAAAGGATTTTTCTGTACTGTCAGCCTAAAAAATTCGCGATTACTTTGAATATTATCCTTTAAATCACCTATTAATCTTGAGAATTCATCCATACAGTATCAGGATATAAGTTTAATAAATAAGCTCAATAAATAAATCTACCCTGTTATGTTTGCATCTGATAGCGATTCCGAAAGAGCTACCAGTATTGAGGATTATCAATACACTTGTAGTGAATTTATAAAAGATATAAGCAAGGATTATAAGGACTGGGTCGATAGATATCAGCTTTCAGAGAATGAAACAAAAAGCAGAAAAGCCGATATCGATTTCATAGTAAAAAGTACAAATGATTGGATATCTAAATTCGGAACTACAATAAAAAAAATCGATATAATTATGAATGACGGGATTAATAAAATGGCTGAAACGACCGCTGGCTACCCGTTTAAAATCGATATTACCTCAGGAGATCAAAGCAGATACATACTTCACGAACGGAAACCTATAAAATTAAATTTAAAGTCCTATCCAAGACAAAATAGACAAGTGAGATTATGTAATTACGACAAAGATAGTGTATTCTTGTTGGGTACAAGCACCAAAATTGAGATAAATTATAGCAATAAAAGTTTCGAACCCTCCGATTTATTAGACGAATTTATTGTTTTAAAACTTGGCGCTTTTGATTCGGAACAGACAATTTCAATAACTGTGAAGATAGAAGAACTAGAAAACAATACTGTGAAAGAAAGCAGAGGTTATACTACTCTTATAGTTACAAGATAAAATTTCAAGATCCAATTTGAATATCGTTGACCATGGCTGATCTGAGGCATTCAATTGCGGATAATACAGCAAGGTAACTCGTCTTAGGATTGAAAGGACTAGGACTGTTATTTACTTTTATATAGAATTCGCCATATTTCCATTTGACGTTTATTTCATGTTGATTTGTTTTTATTAATGGGTCAATAACTACTTTAACTCTAGTTTTATGAAAACCCACCCCTGCTAGACTTATTAATGCAGAAACGTTAACATTTGACGGAAATTCTTTAATAGCCTTTTCAGCATTACCTTCAAAAATAGTAGTTCTCTCTTTAATTGAATTGATATTCATTCCACTGTTAATGAAAAAAGGAGCTCCTTTAATTGAATTAATACTTTTTGTAGTAACTAGTGTAATTTCATCGATGTGCTCTTTCACACTCCTTAAAATGTCTGCGCCTCCTATAGCTCCAGATGGAAGATACACCTTGCGTCCCGTTTGTCGCATTAAATTAATAATATTCTTACTAAAAATCGGATTAGAAAACGAACCCATGCTCATTATCATTATATCCTTTCCTTTTTCCAGTAAGGTAGGTGCGTACCGTTGGGCGGCTTCTATTGATGCCGCTTCTATTACGAAATGAATATCTTTAAAATAGTTAGAGGAGATAAAATCATTAAAATTACTAAAAATACCATCTGGTTTATTGCTCAATTCTTCGGTAAGTTTGAATATTTTTTTATCATCTTCATCAAACAACATAGAGACTCTACAATTAGAGATATTGTGGAGATCTATACTTTTGGCTATTTCGCTCCCTATTGCACCGCAACCAATTAAAGCGATATTCTTAAACAATTATATCTGTATACTGCGACTCGGCTACATTTATTTTCTTGTGAGCGGTTTTCGGTACATGTTTAAATATCTATCATGACCCAATTCATCTAATTTTTTGTTCTTTAGTTTTATTTCCTCTCTCAAATTCTCCTTAAATTGTCTAATCCTATCAATTAAGACAGGATCAGTTATTGATAAAATTGAGCAAGCTAATATACCTGCATTCCTGGCACCGTTGATTGATACTGTAGCAACTGGTACTCCGGGAGGCATTTGCACAATAGAATACAAAGAGTCAATTCCATTAGTTGGATTGGTTGGACTGCGGATTGGTACACCGATAACCGGAAGCGGTGTGAGAGATGCAACCATTCCAGGAAGGTGAGCCGCACCACCTGCTCCGCTTATTATTACTCGTATCCCATTTGATACTGCGGACTCGGCATACTGAAATAATTCATAAGGAGTGCGGTGAGCCGACACTATCTTTATCTCGAAAGGAATATTAAACTCACTTAATGCATTAGCTGCTTCAGTCATTATCGGTAAATCAGAATCACTTCCCATTATAATCCCAACTTTAGGATTTATCTTCGAATCTATATTGGGGGATTGCTTCCGATTCATTGCAGTTTCTTTCGACTCATGCCTTATTTTATTTTGATTTAGTTTTGACAAATACTGGTAGAAATTCTCATAACAAGGATTTGAATTTTTATTCTTATATTTAACTCCCTTTCACCTTGATGGATTGTTCGACTCTATCTCTGACTACTAATGGATCAATATCAGATACTAATGTTGTTATATGACCGAGTTTTCGCTTAGGTTTTGTTTCCTCTTTCCCGTAAAGATGAATCCTTGTAGAAGGTATTGTCATTGTCTCTCTAATTCCAGATACTGAATACGGTCCTGACAAGTTTGGGGGACCTAGAATGTTTACCATCACGGCTTTTGATTTTAGTATTGGCTGCGGCATAGGAAAATTTAATATGGCTCTTAAGTGTTGCTCAAACTGAGATACTGAGCATGCTTCAATTGAATAATGTCCTGAATTATGAGGCCTTGGCGCTATTTCATTAATCAATACCTCGTCGTTTTCATCTAAAAACATCTCGATACCAAAAATACCAGATCCTTTAAGTGACTCCATTGTCCTAACCGCTAAATCTATAGCCTTTAATTCGGTCTCCGTATTGATGCGTGCTGGGGCAATGGTTGTTTTTAGTATATGATCTTCATGAATGTTCTCTACTACAGGAAAATGTGATATGCAACCAGAAGCATTTCTAGCAATCATTATAGAAATTTCTTTCTTAAAATTGACAAATTTTTCTAACATACACTCACGTCCTGAAAATTGATTCATTGCATATTTTATCTCATCTTTTGTACGGATAAGATAATTACCTCGGCCATCGTAAGAATTTTCACATGCCTTTAACAATACGGGATATCCAAATCTAGAGCATATCTTAGAAACCTCATCTTCGTCATTAACAAGTTCAAAATCGGGTACATTTATTTTATTCTCCCTCAAGAATTTTTTTTGGCGATATTTATTTTGGATAATTGAAAGGGTCCTTGGAGATGGATGGACTATTCTACCTGACTGTTCCAAGTTATCTAACGCTGTAGAATTAGCTGATTCAATCTCATACGTAATTAAATCAACCTGCTGAGCTAACTGATATATCTTCTGCTCGTCAGAAAAACTCCCTTCGATTACTTTATCTGCAACACTAGAGGCAGGGCAATTTATTGTTGGATCTAATATTACTACCTTGATGAACATTCGTTTTGCTTCCATCGCCAACATTTTGCCAAGTTGGCCTCCTCCAATAATTCCTAGTCTGATCGGTTCACTAACAGAGAATTCATTATCGTATAACGTCAATTAATTATAATGAAAATTACCTTTATTATAAAGGTAATAAAGGGTCATCCCATCTTCTACTATTTTTTAAATATCTTAATTGCCTGAGGCGGACATACATTTTCACAAGCTAGACAGAATATACAATCCTTCTCTCTTATCATAAAAGGCTTTCTTTCTGAGGCAGGATGACCTGGAGTATCTAACCATTCATACACATTGACAGGACATGCATCTATACAAGCACCATCAGAGACACAAATATCAAAATCAACACATACATCCGTACCCCAAATTCCAAGTTTGCCTGGTGCATCATATGGACCCCATACCTGGATACCCTGAAATTTACCTACAGGTTGTCTTTTGGACTTGAAACCTGTATCAATGGGGCCTTCTGCAGCAGCGTGATCTGTGCCTGAGCCTGTGAGTTGTAGAGTTGTACTTTCAGACAGCGGGATTGCAGCAGGAACAGGTGCAGAGACAGCATGGCTTTCCACTTTACTTTCAGGAATAGATTTGGGAGTAGCTATTTGTGCTGAAGAAGTTAAAGATTTTTTATCATCTTTCAGATCCTTTGTTGAATCAGCCAATGGAGTTATCTCTTCTAGTTTCTTAACTGCGTCGGCTTGACTTAACTTCTGAATTTTTTGGTAGTAAGAAACTAGTTTTTGACCTATCTTTGTGTTCCTTATAACATTATCAATAATTACTTTAGCATTATGATCGGCTTTATGTCTGTAATTCTTAACCCAATATAAGTCACCAAAGGTTTCTAATGGTCGGATTTGATATATTATATCCAACACCTCTCCTGTCACTATTTCTACGGTTACGCTGAGTTCTGTCGACTGCTCTTTATTAGTATAGATATCAAAACCTTTTTCTGGCCACTTCATGGTGACAAATATTCTGTCTGCATAACTATCCAAAGAATATCCAAGTTTTTTCAGATCGTTCATTATGTTATTCATTTCGGATTGGCCTAAGAGGTCAACCGGTAGCCTGAAAATACCTAGCTTTGCTCCGTGAGTTGGATAGACACCTCTTTTTGCGACCTCAGAAAGCATTATCCAAACTTTATCTGAAAGCAACAGAGACATAAATAAAAATACTCTTACCCAAGGATATTAAAACTTATGTGTATTTGTTAAAAGGTATTAAACATTGTCTGGGCAAGTCATCTCCCTTATTTCTCGATATCTTTTTTCCATTTTTTCGGCGTCACCAACGACTGAGTTGATCTCATATCTTGACTTAGGATAAAGCCATTTTATTGCTACTTTATGGCCAATCCCATCCATATCGTAGATCATCCCTCTTATAGTTTTAATGCCTGTTTTTTCATCGACAATAATGTCTTTCATCTCCAATCCTCTTTTGGTCTTGTCAGTTAAAAAGTAAAATTCAGGATTCTCAAAAATAAAGTAAAACCTACCTTTTCTAATCGGATCCTGTGATTCTATATATGAACTGGCTGGGTTATCCTTCATGATATCGAGACCAAAGATTATTTTTCGATCGGATTACCAATCATGTTACCCCATTCTGTCCAGGAGCCATCATAATTCTTTACTGATGGATACCCAAGTAAATACTTTAGGACAAACCACGTATGAGAAGAACGTTCTCCAATTCTACAGTAACATATAATATGTTTGTCAGGTGATATCCCATTGGCTTCATATAGTTTCTCTAGCTCTTCGGCGGACTTGAATGTTCCGTCCTCATTTAGAACTTGGATCCAGGGTATATTTTTAGCTCCTGGTATGTGTCCTCCTCTTTGGGCATGCTCCATGGGATACTCAGGCGGAGCAGTTATCTCGCCTTTGAATTCCTTTGCGGATCGAACATCAACCAACCCTACTTCTTGTTTCCTAAATGACCTTTTAACATCCTCCAGATATGCTCTGATACCCTCATCTGGTGCTGACGCAATGTACTTGCTTGGTATTGCGGCAGGTTCATCTTTGGTATAAGGTCTATTTTCCATTTCCCATTTTTTTCTTCCGCCGTTCATCAATCTGATTTTTTCGTGTCCAAAGTATTTGAATACCCAAAATGCAAATGCAGCAAACCAATTATTAAAATCACCATAAAGAATTAGTTCGTCATCCTTTTGTACGCCTAGTCGTGACATTAGTTCTTCGAACTGATGTTTACTAATAATGTCCCTAGTAGAAGGATCGTTTATATCCCTTTTCCACCAGACCATATAAGCATTTGGAAGATGACCCTCCTTATAGGCCTCTTCAATATCATAATCAACCTCCAAGATTTTGATATGTTGATTGTTTATATTATTATTAACCCAATCAGTCTCACACAATACATTTTGATTGGCGTATTGTTTGGTCATGCATAAACTACTCACTATAACTATATAATACATTTGTCATATCCTGTAATAGTTTAAAAACAATAAAATAGTACGTGAAGTATGTTTGAATAAAACAGTCTAATGGGCCGGTAGTTTAGACTGGTAGAATACCTGCCTTGCATGCTATAGGCAGAGGATACGTAGGTGGTCGTGGGTTCAAATCCCACCCGGTCCATATTATAACATCTAATTACAGTTATTCTCTATAGATACGGAGACAAAAATCTTAAATGACATGCAAAATGATATTGAATATATTTAACACCTTCTACGGCTAAAATAATGATTTTTGAAATCGTGTATCAAGGTGTTGACGGAAGTATCTTCGAATTCATCTTCACTTAATAATGCTAAAGTTTTTTTGTTTTCACCACTTTGCACCTAAACCTGCCCGATTTTGCTATAGTGATCCAGACATGAAATGTAAACACGAAATTTATATAAAAAGGGATCCAGGGGATGATAAATGTTACCAAGCAGCTCAGATGAAAACAAAATATACCACATTAAAAAGATGCCACCATCATTTAAAGAATTAAAGATAAATTTTAAAGTTTTCTGATAGTTCATTTGGTCCTGTATTACGTTAAATGTGGTGGTAGATCGAATTTTTTTGAAGGTTCAATTGTTTAGAAATTTTGGCTTTAAATACTGCAATATTAATTTGCATGGATTTAGTATCTATAGATGCTTCTTTAATTGCCTCATCTGAGAGGTCATAATCTACAAATTTGCTGTTAGGTAAATCTTTGTCAACTTGTTGACTGCCCTTCCTCTCCGATGGCCAACATCTAGCGCTAAAATACAGCATCTTAATATTGAATCTAATTATGGTACCGAAGGAATATTGTGATCTGATGATCCACCTACTACAGTTTGTTAGATTTCCTCGGCCATTACTTCATGAAATCTATTGGATGAAGAATACAATATCACCCTCCTGAATAAAAACAATTTATAATCAGATCTTCGACTTGCGCCAGTATACGGATCCACTGCATAGAGACAGAAAAACCATAAACGTTATTTTTTATTATAAGATACTGAGATTTTTCCTTCGATAGATGAAAAGTCTTACCCGAAGGTGGGTAATCAAAAATCTTTTTGGTTACCATATTTCATAACCCTCTTTTTCATAGCGAGATTTCAATTCAGATTTGGCTGAGATATCCTCAACTGTAGGAGGCGGTATTTCGGATATGATATCAAATAACTTTGTTCTGTGGTCAATTGAAAGCAGCACAGACAATGACTCTATTATGACATCAATTAAGTAATCTAAAAATTTTCACTCAGATATTCAGTTTATTTAAAAATATATTAAATGTTTAATTTATACCACTTTTGTAAGTTATGTTATGATTCTTATTGCTCTAATGGAATAGTAAAATAACGTTCATTTGTAATCTAATGTGCGTAAAGTGTTTCGAAATCTTAACTTAATTGGGATTTCAAAACAAATAATTAGGAATGTCGGGCTAGCTATTTATCCTGCGTAGAGATAGTCGAACGTTAGTTTAAAAAAGAATTTTATTTTAGTTTTACTCTAAAATAAAACAATGGATTCATATTATTTTGTGTCTCATAGATATTTACTTATTCTAGGTTCTCTTATCTTAATTCTATTAATTCCAAACACTTTTCATGTGTTTTCGTCCGATGAATCTTCAAATGCAGGTAGATTAGTCTCGGACCAAATAGAAATCGAATCAGCTGACGAAAATATTGTTTCTCCTCATAGTAATAATATTTCATTGATTAATTCAGAAACAGGAATGGAAAATGAAAATAAGAATAACTGGATATTCGTAAATCACGACGTATTTGGAACCCGAAATAGCAATCAAACCGAAATTAATAAATCCAATATTGATCAGCTACAGGTAAAATGGAGGCTAAATAATACCTTTGAAATTCAAGAGCCTCCTATAATCGTAAATAAGACAGGTTTTTTTCAAGATTATGTTGGTAATATTGTTTCGTTTGATACCTTAACTGGAGATATTAATTGGAGATTAGAAACTAATGGAGGTCCAACAATGGGATTATATTATTCAGAAGGGTTAATTTATGCAACGATTGGAACTGAGGCAAAAATAATTTCTATTAATTCTACAAATGGAGATATAATATGGGAATCACCTGTATTAGGGAACACTAGTTTAGGGTATGTCATTAATTCCCCTCCACTGTTATGGAATGACTATATTTTAGCTGGATCTGGCGGTAGTGGGTTGCCCCCCGGTGAGGGCTATGTAAAGGGCAACATTACCGCTCTCAATAAAACCACAGGCAAGATTCTTTGGAATATTGATACCACATCCGGTGATTGGATTGAAGATGGAAAGAACCCTCCTAACGGAGGAGCAACAGCATGGTCGGGCGGCTCTATTGATACGCATTCTGGAATTGCCTATATCCCTTTAGGTAGCGCATCTCCTAACTTCAATGCCTCAACCAGACAAACTCCTAACCTATACTCTAACCACATGGTTGCTATAGATATCCAAGCAGGTAAAATTAAATGGGCAACTCCGTTTATCGCTCATGGAACGGTGCTGGATGTTGATGTTCCTGATACTCATGATTGGGATACATCCTGGGGAAGTAGTGTTAGTAATGTAAGATTTGATAATGGAACAGTAAAAAAAATCGTCATTGGGCATGACAAAGCAGGAAACGTAATTGCCATGGATGCTACGTCGGGAAAGGAAATTTGGTGGACTACACTTGGTACCCAGATAGGTATTGATAAAAAACCATCTCCTAATGGAACAGGAATGATATGGTCATCCGGAGTATATAATTACCATGCAATAGATAATGATACACTATACATAACCTCGACAAATAGAGGTTTGAATTTCTTTACTGACGGATTAAGCGGGCACAAGGAAGCACCCAAAGAATCAATTGAGCAAGGTTTAGTTAATGGAACAATATATGCAATTGGACTAGCGGACGGAAAGCTAAAGTGGAAGATTGATACAGAGTTTCCGCCAAGGGTTTCTCCTTTAGTTTCTAATGGCATAGTATACACAGGGATTATAGAATTTGGAGGTAAGGAACGAAATGGGATCGTTTTGGCTCTAGACAAAGAGACTGGTCAGAAGCTTTGGGAATACAATGTCAATGCGTCAATTTCACCAGTGGGCGGTTCTATCGGTAACGGGATGATATTTATACCAACAGAAAAGGTGAATACGCCTAACAATGATAAAGTGAAAATTGGAGGCTCGATAGTAGCATTTGGATTAAAGCGATGAAGATTTCCTACGTTCCTTCTCCTCAGCAGAACATTGCAGACAACATAGCGAAACGCTGTTTAATTTGGTATTCTTGTACTTTACCGTACAGCTCTTGCATTGCTCAAAGGCGCAGTATTCGCATTTTGTAACTTCATTCTCACATACTAGCTTTGAACAAATTCTGCACAAGCTATAGTGTTTGTTACAAATGGTGTTGTTACAATAATAACATCTCTTAATTTCATTTCCCCTAGTTACGTCTATGTTTTTTTCACAAACAATACAGACCTTTTTAGCCGGAGGCACATCTAATCACCCTATTATTTTTTAACAATTTCTTTAACAAGTGCAAATAAGAGCACTAGTATCAAATAAAAATCATTGTCAAATCATTTCATGCTAAACATCAGCATTCTCATGTACTAGAATTTAAAGCGGGTCAATATACTCAAAAATCAATTGCCTTCCCATATTATTAGTAGACAGGTTATAACAAGTTTCAGAATTCAAATGCTAATTCATCCTTTTGTGGCGATAGGTCATTTAGATACTTATTAAGAAAACGGGCTTCTAATTAAATGCCTTGTCTTGTTTTCTCGCGTGTTTATCAAAAATACTACTCTTCAATTTACTAGAAAAAGAATTCATTAGAATAATTTATGTTAAGAGTACAAATGCATTATAAGAATTACAGATAAATCAAAAAAGCAATGTAACTTTGATTATGAAGATTATTATGATTCTTAGTGTTATTACTTTGATTACATTATTTCTTGTTATAAATACCAATTATATATTTGCTGATAACTATGATTCCTCAGAATATTTAGGTCAGACAGACGATGGTTTGGATAAAAATCAAATAAATACAGAAAGAGAAATCATTCAAGATAACTATCAGAATAATCAATGTAGAGATAATGCAAAATGCGACAATCAATCATTAGAGCAGCTAAATAACCAAAACAATCAATGTAAAGATAATGCAAAATGTATAAATGAGTCAGTTTCAAATATTTTTGTTTGTGAGGAAAGATCTTTATGCTTGATACAGTACGAGGGGCCTTTTGAGCTGCTCAATCCATATTAGATCCAATTTCTCATAATGTCATAATTGTTTCATTACATTTAACTTTAATTTTAAATTAGATAATTCCATGATAAGTCAAACCCGATCTGGGGATTACATATATGGTGTAAAGAAAACCCGGACGCTGTGTCTTATAAGAAGAAAGTTCAATTTATTTAAAATAAGTTGTCTGAATAATTGAATCATGCTTTTATTTTGATTGCTGATATATTACCAAACGTTTAAAAAATTTGCTCTCATCATAATATTTATGAAAGTACAGCAACTAATCTGTGACAAATGCAAAATCGTGTTACTGGAGAAGGATTCTAAACATTTAGATGATGAAAAGTTTCCGATAACAGATGAGGAGGCAAGAATAATTGACAAGGAGCACAGAGGACATGAATGTCATATTGAATTGGTAGAAAAATTTTCATAGAATTCCTTTGATTTAAAATCAAATAACTTTAATAATAATTAAAGTGAAAAATATTTGGCAATGAAGAAGAATTTTTTATGAGATTGATGATTAAAAAATTGTTATCCCTCGGAGCCATTTACCCCTGAAATGCTACCAAGACGTTTTAATTCAAGATTTTAGTAATTGTGGTAAGATACTTTAAAATCTATGATCTAAAGTATTCGGACTTGTGTTCTTCACTGCAAAAGTATTCTATTTTTTTCACACCCAAATTAGAATCCCCATCAATATGTGACCAAGCCTGACTCATGTGTATCTTCATTCCACAAAAAATGCATATGACTCTGTCAAAATCAAAATCATCCTCCTCATCATCAAGTCCGGACACGGATTTTAATTAAGATAACTGACTATTAAGTAATTTAATGTTGGTAAAAGGATTTATTTAATACAACCAAGTAAGTAAAAAGAACATTGTCGTTCTTTGGGAATGCAGCGGGTAATAAAGGTAAAAAACGAGACAAATACAAGGAATTAACATTAGCCATTAAACAAATTGTACTTGAAAGGGCAAAACACAGGTGCCAAGAATGCTCAAAAAAATTATCGGGTACGAACTCTCCTCATTTTATTCATATTAATGGATCTAAAAAAGATAATAGGCCGGAAAATTTGAGAGCGGTCTGCCCTGAATGCAATGAGGGAAAATCACCTGCAAGCGACAGCGGCACGATGTTTTCTTCATTCAAAAAGATATTTTCCAAGTCATAAGATTTGGAAAATACATTCTAAATTTTTTAGTTTATCCCGGTTAGCTAAGCTGAAATGTGGCTTTCATGAAAGGATGAAGGGTACAGAAATACTCATATTCAGATTCTGACAGAGTTGACGTATCAAGAACATATTTCTCATTAAACATTATCAGAGATGAATCAAATGATTTTCCATCATCAGCAAAGCTAGTTACAGTGTGCGGAACATTATCTAAGTTTGTCCACTCAATAGCCTCACCTTTTTTTGCCTTAATCACTACAGGTTCATAGCTTGGATTTCCCTGTCCGGCAGCACCTGCTGGTATAGTGGCAGCAACTATTGTCGTATTGACGACCTTTGGTATGGTGGATTCTTCGGCTGATGTAGACGTTGAGTTATTCTGCCCCTCTGTATTTGCTGTTGCTGGAACAGCCATCCATATAGTAGATATTAAAATTGCAGAACCTACAATCATAACAATCACACATGCTGCAGAGATCTTTACAAAATGTGCCATCCTCCTGTGTGATGCTATAATTATGATGAGAGAGGGAATACTAATGGTGAGAACTATTGCTATATAGGAGAAGATAGATGGAACTTTGGAACTTACTTGTACTGCTCCTATAATACCAGCAGTAATGAATAATATAAGAATTATACCAGCTGCAGTTTTTGCTTTTTTTGATGTTGGAAATCCATCCTTAAACAATCCTGCAGATAAAAAAATTAAGCCAATAAACATACACAAGATTGAAACAGCATGCATACCATCCATAAAGGTCTTGGCGATTCCAGATAATGATACAGCTACACCTAGTGCACCCACAGTCGTTAATCCAGCTCCAGGCATTAGCAGGTCCCAGTCTGTCATAAATATATTAAAAGTGTTAGTTGCATAATTAATACTTTCTTTATTTCAGATCATAAATGTTAATATGTAAATCCCTAGGAATAGAATATGAACATTCTATCAATAGTTGTAGAGCCTCATCATATATCAGAATTGGAAAACCTAGTCAAAGAAAACGGTTCCTTAGAATCGTGTGCAATATTATTAGGGAAACGAGAGGAGAGTGATTTTTTGCTTAAGGAGGTAGTTCCCGCCCAGAATAAAGAATTTTCTATTATAAGTTTTACTATAGACGAGGACAGTCTATTTAAAATATACAAAAGGGCAGAGGAAAAAGGTTTGTCTGTAATAGGAGTATTTCATTCTCACCCTACAGATCCATATCCCTCAGAGACAGACAAGATCTATATGCAAATAAACCCTGTACCTTGGATTATAAAGTCAACAACTACAAATGAAATACGTTGTTTTGTATATAGCGAGAAAAGGAAGAACAAAAATAATGACCAAATAGAGGAAATTAGAATAAAAATTAAGGACTAATTCGAGAAGTATCCCTAGGATATAACACGGTTTCTCGTATATTGTTTACACCAGTCAACACCATAAGCAAGCGGTCTAATCCTAAACCACACCCTGAATGTGGAGGCATTCCCCATTCAAAAACCCGCAAATGGTCCCTGAAACTCTCGTAAGATAATCCCTGTAATTCCAATCTGCTCTTGAGCTTTGATACATCATGTTGTCTAGTTCCACCAGAAACTAGCTCCAAATAACCAAATTGTAGATCAAAGGACTTGGACATTGATGGATTGTCATATTTCTCGTGAATATAAAACGGTTTTAAATCTAATGGCCAATCAATTATAAAAAAGAACTTGTCATATTTTTCGCCGAGTTTCTTGAGCGAGGAATCAGAAAGATCTTCACCAAATTCAATCTTTTCACCCATTTCGTTGAGTTGAGTCAAACAATCTTCATATGTTACTCTAGGAAATGGTTTGTTAATCAGCTCCTCAAACGTTCTTAATTCAAACAAAGGATTTTCCTGCCCTATACGATTTGATTGCTTTGAAAAATCAAGTATTTTTTTTATTAAACTTTCAATTAGATCCATCATGTCAGTATAGTCAAGATATGCAGCCTCCATATCCACGCTTTGGAATTCATTTAGATGTCGAAGAGTATGGGAGTTTTCAGCTCTAAAGTATGGGGCAATCTCAAAGACTCTATCTAATGAAAGTACGAGTTGTTCTTTGTATAATTGTGGACTTTGTGCGAGATAACCTTTTCTCTTAAAGTAATCGAATGAAAAAAGATTAGAACCGCCTTCACTCGCGCTGCCAATGATCTTTGGCGTGTTTACTTCAATGAATTGATGTTCATAAAAGAAATCACGAATTACCCGAAGAATACCAGAACGAAGTACAAATATATTTTGCACTTTAGGATTTCGAAGATCGAGTGCTCTACTATCGAGCCGATTATCTAAATTCGACTCGACTCTTCCAGTTGGATCAATAGGTAGAGAAAGAGATGCTTCCGATAGTACAATAACCTTATTCACCTTCAACTCCACCGGAAAATTTTTTGATTTTGTATCCTGTACTGTACCAACTATTATGACATTACTCTGTCTAGGAATACTTCGAGCTGTTTGTAATGTTTCTCCCACTAATACTGTTTGAACTAATCCAGATACATCCCGTAGCATAATGAATCCAAGCTTACCAATATCCCTGATATCTTCAACCCAACCTGAGACTACCACTTCAATACCAATATATTTCTTACTCAGCTGTGAAGCATAATGTGTTCTTTTCTTAATATTTTCCTTATAAGCATCATCAGAAGTCATACCAAATGAAAAGTATCAATAACCTTTTAATTAAATTACCTATGCGACCTCAATTGCTTTTCTTTTTTTAATCATCCACCTCAATTATTAGGTCGATTTGTCTGATCGCCATAGATATTTTTTTAATCTTTTCTAATTTGAGCTTGTCCATTTTACTATATGTGGACTTTTCAATTACTATCCTTGTTAGTTTACTTCCATCAGGTAACCAAACCAGATTTACACTTTCAAGGTGCATTGGATAAAACAAGTTATCAAGAAATCGTCGATCATTTGAATCAGATTCTAATATCCAAACCTCCTTTCCAAAGCCTTTATTTATTAATTCTGAGAGACTGTCATTAGAACGAATAAGCCTTACATCGGTATTTTTTAGTAGTAACACCTGTTCTCTTTCGATTTCTCTAGCAGAAATTAGAGTCATTTTGTTTACAAGTGAATTTTTCTGAGCAAGTCTGGAAAGGACGATTGATGCTTCCACATCGGATTGAGTTATTTGTCCTGACCCCAACTTGTTTTCGCACAAATTGCACAAGATACCCGTTTTTGCATCAAAAGTACAAATGGGAGTTTTAAGTACCACTTTAAATCTAATAAAGAAATACACTTAAATATCTTTGATTATATTATTTTCCGAAATTATTGAAGGACAGTCTATAGGTGTGAAGTTACCATTATGATTATCCGTATTGAGTCTATCCTACAATATTTATTGTAATTAAGTTTTACGTTCTGCATTTAGGGAGAAAATTAAGACTGTTGGGTAGCTTTGGATTAGTCGTTGTCGTAAGGTATGGTTCATTAGATACTGGATCCCTCATTGCAAATACTCTTACCCTAATACCCATTGCAATAGTAAAATAAGCATTTTCTCTAGCCCATATCTTCTCAGCTATTGTTTTTACATCAAATATCTCTCCGTCAATACCAACTTGCATGATATTTCCTTGATTATTTTTTTTTACACAAGTTATCACCAGCTCTGTTGTCATATGTTTTTATAGCACTTTTACTTTATAAGATAATAAATAAATTCCTAATAGATGCTATTTGAATTATATGCAACTTGTTATCCAGTTGGCTGGTATTAGCAGTAAACAATAGAATACTTTCACAAATTTTCAATAATTAAAATAGTAATCGGCGGCAAAATATATAGTCTAGAAGATAAGTAAAATGAACAAAGAATCAAAATTAGATATGAATCTAAAGGAGAGGGAAATGAACGACAAAATACAAATTGAAGACCTTACGATAAGTTATAAAACCAAATCCGGTACAGTTACTGCAGTTGATAAGTTATCGTTTTCAATCAATGATGCAGAAGGAATTGGCATTATAGGAGAATCAGGTTCTGGAAAAAGTACCTTAGGTTATGGCATTATCCGTTCGCTTCCAGAGAATGGTTTCATAGAATCTGGGAGTGTAAATTTTAAAAATTTAAATCTTTTGAGTATATCCAAGAAGGAATTTGACTCTACTTTCCGATGGAAAAAGATAGCTATGGTCTTTCAGGGCTCTATGAATAGTCTAGACCCAGTCTTTACAATCAAGAATCAAATGATGGAAATCTTATCGGCACATAGAAGCGACTTGCCTAAGAAGAAGTATATACAAGTTATCAAAGATATTTTGACAGACGTGGGATTAGATCCAAAGTTAGTTTTAAACAAGTATCCCCACGAATTAAGTGGTGGGATGAAGCAAAGAGTGGTTATAGCTAATGCACTGGTCGCTAACCCCACCTTGCTTATCGCAGATGAACCAACTACTGCATTGGATGTAGTCATTCAGTCTCAAATTTTGCAATTATTAAGAAAATTAAAGAGAGATAACAGAATGAGGATTGTAATAATAACCCATGATATGTCACTAATACCGAATTTAGTTGATACATTGATAATAATGTATGCTGGACAAGCAGTAGAAATATCAGATACTAAATCTGCTTTTGAGAAACCACTGCATCCTTATACTCA
Organism: Candidatus Nitrosocosmicus sp.; assembly: GCA_031177355.1. GTDB lineage: Archaea > Thermoproteota > Nitrososphaeria > Nitrososphaerales > Nitrososphaeraceae > Nitrosocosmicus. Next base: position 21,585 of record JAPSGR010000008.1, read on the forward strand.
GGCTTTGATCCAATCTATTCCAAAAATTAATTCCACAAAAAAAAGCATACAATTTATAAAAGGAAATCCCCCTAATTTGGCAACAATAGGCGAGGGATGTAGATTTAGAGATAGGTGTCCAAAAGCCTTTGATAAATGTAGTCGAGATCCTCCAGAGATTTACGTTGATAAGAACATGGTAAAGTGTTGGCTTTATGGCTCAGATTTGGTTACGGAAAAATAAATATCAAATTGTAAAGAAATTTGTGAGAAAATTATCGGATAATGGATATTAAGTTTATATCTTAAATTAGAGAAGTAATACCTATTAATGCAAGCTCTTCTCGATGTCTACAAGATTAGACAGGACTTTCCAATACTAAATAGAAGGTTAAATGATGGAAAGAGACTCGTTTATTTAGATAATGCAGCTACGACTCAAAAACCAAATGAAGTAATAGATTCTATTAGTAGATACTATAAAGAATATAATTCCAACATTCATAGAGCGGTATACCAGATCGCAGAAGAAGCAACAGAAGAGTACGAGAACACCAGAGAAAAAATAAGAAAATTCATCAATGCCAGGTATCCTGAGGAGATTATTTTTACTCGCAATACGACCGAATCTATAAACTTGGTTGCATACAGTTGGGGATATTCTAACATCAAGAAGGGAAATAAAATCGTTCTGACTGAGTATGAGCACCATAGTAATATCGTTCCATGGCAAACTCTGTGTCACAATAAAGGGGCTAGGGTTAAATATTTGGAAGTTGATGCCGACGGATACTTAAAATTAGAAGATTTGTATGATTTGATTTCGCAAAAAGATGATGGCAAAACTAAAATAATATCACTTAGCGAAATGTCAAATGTTTTAGGAACAATCTTCCCCGCTAAAGAGATAATTAAAATAGCACATGAGAAGGACATACCTGTACTTTTAGACGGTGCTCAATCTGTTCCACATATGAAAACTGATGTTCAACAATCAGGATGTGACTTTCTTGCTTTTTCTGCTCACAAAATGCTTGGTCCCACCGGAGTTGGTGTTTTATATGTACGAAAGGAAATTTTGGAACAGATGAAGCCATTTATTCTAGGTGGAGACATGATAAAAGAGGTTCACAAGGAAAACACGATTTTTAATGATCTGCCATATAGATTTGAAGGCGGAACTCCGAACATTGCAGATGTCATTGGCTTTAGCGCAGCAATCGACTACCTTAATAGAATAGGGATGGATAACGTTCGAGAGCATGAGCTTGAAATGACCTCATATTTATTAGAAAGAATTAAGGGTTTGAAATCAGTAGTTATCTATGGTCCCAAAAAAGCCAAAGATAGGGGAGGACTTGTATCCTTTAATATGGATGGAATTCATCCCCATGATTGTGCCACTATTTTGAACGATTTTGGGGTCGCAATTAGGTCTGGTCATCACTGTGCACAAGTACTCATGGAGAAATTAGATATTGTAGCTTCATCAAGGGCAAGTCTTTATATTTATAATACGAAAGAGGAAATTGATATATTAATAGATGCTTTAAATCACGCTAGGAGGATATTCAATACATGAGTGAAGATATTTACAGAGAAATGATATTAGATCACTATAGAAATCCAAGGAACAAGGGTAAAATTGAAGAACCAGATATCAGGATAAACGATAGTAATCCACTATGTGGAGATGAGATTTCAATTGACTTGAAAGTCGAAAATGACATCATCAAAGATATAAAATTTGATGGTAGGGGATGTGCTATAAGTCAAGCCAGTGCGTCTATGTTAACAGAAATGGTTTCAAATAAGCCATTAACAACCATTAAGGACATTACTAAAGATGATGTATTAGAAAACATAGGACTGACAAATTTGGGTCCAGCCAGAATAAAATGCGCATTATTATCATTAAAAGTATTGAAACTAGGTATGGTAAAATACTATGTCGACAAAGATCCTTCTTCGATTGAAGAAATGAAAGATCAGTCAAAGGTCTTTTAGGCATTTAGTATTTTATGCTTTTAATGTCATTTATAAAAAATCAAAACTATTTTCTAAAATCTTCATGAATCAAATAATACACAAAGACGCTGTAAACCCATTTTGGAATATAAAGACGTCAACTCTCGTTTTTATTACATTATCCTTTTTAGCAACGAGCCTAATTGCTACATCAGGAATTACCAAAAATATTGATGAATCAATTTCGAATTTTTTTAGCGTCATACAAAATCATAGTTTAGACTTGATTTTAATTATTATTACAACCACCTCAGACACTATTAATTTAATTATTGTTGGTTTTGTTTTAACGATAATTAAACGAACTAGACGGTTTGGAATGATATTATTGATTTCTCTAGTTGCGATCACAATACTGGTAACATATATCAAGCCATTATTTGGTATTGAACAACCCCAACAGGAATTTACACCTTTGGTTTCATTACCGGAAAAATTTACGCTTGAGCAAGATAGCTTTATGCCATTTGCACAAAATTTTTCATATCCTTCAAATCACATAGCATCTGCCACGGCTTTTGGATTCATTATTGGAGGTTTGTCATATAGATACTCAGTTAAATTTGCAATTACATTTATAATTTCATTTCCTATTCTCATATCCCTCACGAAATTGTATTTATTTCAACACCATTTGCTTGACCTGATAGGTGGGTATTTGTTTGGTTTGATGATCGTTATTCTAATAGTAAAAGCACTAAGGGCTAATATCGAAAATCATAACAATGAGCAGGAAAAGAATAGAAAAGAACAAGATTAAAATAAGAATTAAGGAATGGTAGGCGCATAGTTACCAAATCGGTTTATTTATATAATTGTTATATTCATTCAAAATGGTTAGAAAAAGATGGATCTAAAAGTATCCAACCATAATAAGTGTTATCATGTACATAACGAAATTCTTTAATGTTTGCCTTTAGCTTGGCTTTCCTAATACCAGAGAGGAATTCGTTTTGCAAAAACATGCCCAATTTTTTAGAATTGTTATGTACTTCGTGAGAATCTACTGCTCTAGGCAAAAGGATTCTATAAGTAAAATTATGATGTGAATAACATTTTACATAGTGATCTAAAATTTTTCTGGATATTTCGGGGACATCCTCAAAGCTATCTACTTTGACAGTGAAATCAGTTCGAAAGGATTTTAGCGTTTGCGTGTCTACCAAATAAAACATAGGTAATTACTCTCATTCTTATATAGATTTTAGGAAAAGGGATCTAAATGATAAACAAAGAATAAAAAGAAAGGTTACTGGAATCTATTTTGGACAACAGGATATCCGCATTGATTACTTTTTATCTTCTGTTTTTTTCTTAAACATTGATTTGAGTTTGGTGAGGTTAGTCGACATAGATTTAATTGAGGATTCTAATTTCTTTATTTCATTTAATACAGACTCGTCTTTCTTTTTGTCACTTGGTTTTTTATCTGAATTTTTTGAACTCATAGTTAATGCTAAAGCTGAAAGGCTAAATATAGCACGTCTAAATTAATCATAAAAAAAAGGTGAGATAATAGTACGGTAAAATCCGCAACGATTTTTTACTATAAGATTAATTGTGGATGTATAAAAAGTTCAGACAATCCTCATATAGATTGCTTTAATCCAATTATATGGCGGATTTGGAGCCTTTAAAGGTAACTTTTTGATTAAACTTAAATATATCAAAATTTTTCCCTGATATTGTATTATGACAATTGATAATAAAAACAATCAATCAGTTGATAATCCCTATCAAATGGCTCTAAAACAACTTGAACAAACTGCCAAAATTATAAATTTAGATCCAGGTATTCACAAGATCCTATCAAAGCCTAAACGGGTATTGACTGTATCACTACCTGTGAAAATGGATGACGGAAGTGTCGAGGTATTCACAGGATTTAGATCGCAACATAATGATGCTAGAGGTCCATTTAAGGGGGGAATCAGGTATCATCCGCAGGTTACCGTTGAAGAAGTTATGGCTTTGTCTATGTGGATGACATGGAAGTGCGCCATAGTTGGAATTCCCCTTGGTGGAGGTAAGGGAGGAATTATTTGTGATCCAAAGAAAATGTCAAAGACAGAGTTAGAAAGACTAACCCGAAGATATGCTTATGCCATTTCTGACATCATCGGTCCTTATACTGATATCCCAGCACCAGACGTTTATACAGGCGGCCAAGAAATGGCATGGATAATGGACACCTATTCAACTCTAAAGGGTAATTACGGCGAACCTGGCGTCATCACTGGAAAACCTATAGCAGTTGGTGGATCCCTAGGCAGAAACGAGGCTACTGGTCGGGGACTATCATTTACAGTAAGAGAAGCTTCGAAGAGAAAAAACATATCCATGAATGAGGCCACTGTAGTAGTTCAAGGATTTGGAAACGCGGGTCAGTTTGCGGCTCAGCTTGTAGAAGAACAAGGTGCAAAGATTATTGCAGTATCAGATACACAGGGAGCAATAATAAATAAAAATGGATTTTCAGTTAATGAGTTAATAAAATTCAAAAAGGAAAACAAAACTATAAAGGGATTTCCCAGTTCAACCGAAACAAGTAACGAAGAGTTATTGACTACAGAATGCACAATATTGATCCCTGCAGCTTTAGAAAATCAAATTACAGGAGAGAATGCATCAAGAATCAGAACAAAAATCGTTGCAGAGGCTGCAAACGGTCCGACGACTCCAGAGGCCGATCAAATTCTATACGATAATGACATATTGGTTATACCAGATGTTTTAGCTAATAGTGGTGGAGTAACAGTATCGTACTTTGAATGGCTGCAAAATTTGAGACGAGAGTATTGGACAGAGAGAGAAGTTAATGATAGACTAGACGAGATTATGACAAGGGCGTTTGGAGAAGTTTATGATGCCCATATAAGTTACAATACGAACATGCGGACTGCAAGTATTGCTTTGGCCGTCAAAAGAGTGGCTGAGGCTACTCAACTTAGAGGTATCTGGCCATAGTAGACGTACAACCTCATTCATAGTTATAGTCAAAATCGACAGGATATTTTTTTCTCTCTTCTCTCTTTTATTGCGGGAAATAAGGATAAAATGAACAGTCACCTGTATCCCTTTAATTTGGATATTAAGACAAGAACAAGTAAAAAAAACTATGATATACTTTTAAAAAAAATATAACAGACAGGAGTGTGAGAGGAGGAAGTTCCTATTCTGTAGAGAAAGAATGTCCACAAGAACAGCTCTTGGTGACATTTGGATTGGTAATCTTAAATCCAGATCCCATCAAACTTTCAATATAGTCAACTACAGCACCTTTAAGATACTTTTGGCTGTAGTTATCCACAAGAATCTTTACATTATTCTGGTCTAATACTATATCGTCCTCATCTGGATTTTCTTCAAATCCCATACCATATGATAAGCCTGAGCATCCACCACCAGTTACATAGACTCTCAGATACAGATTGTCTTTTCCTTCTTGTTTCATAAATTCTGTAACCTTTTCAGCGGCCTTAGGAGTAACGTCAATAATCTTGGGTTGTTGTATACTTGCCATGATATAATATATTTATGCAGACAAATTTAATAAGGTTTTCCTCTGAATAAACTAAAAAATAGAGAAAAACCTTGTAAAAATTAGATTGTTTTTCTAACCCTTTGATAGTGCTGCCCACTTGGCTAACGAGCTAGCGGCTATACTCCATGCATTGACAGATTGATAAACTGGTACATTATTGTCCTCGAGTCTGTTGGCCATTTTTTGAGTAAAAGGTCCACCTAACGCACCCACCAAAATTGGTTTTTTACCCAGTTTATTGAAATCAGCTAGGATATCAACTATCTTTTCCTCCAATGGATCGTCTTGAAAGACGAACCAAGGCATAATAATATCGACGTTCGAATCTTCCATAAAAGTCTGAATTGCAAATTTATAATCGTCAGCATTCGCAGATCCAGTAACGTCACAGGGGTTACCAATCACATAAGTAGCAGGGTAGTGTTCCTTGAAGGATTTCATACTCTCTTCACTGAGGTTCGCTACTTGTAATCCAAGTTTTTCAAATTGATCAATGGCTGCGATAATCGGGCCGGCACCATTAGTAACCATGGCGACTCTGTTGCCTGAAGGAATTGGTTGCCATGACAAAGCCTTTAGAGAAGCTGTCAGTTCGTCATAACTATCTACGGAAATAATTCCAGTCTGTGAAAATGCACCTTTTACAACATTATATGTTCCTCCAAGAGACCCAGTATGAGAAGCTGCTTGTTTTGCACCTCTTGAAGTTCGGCCATTTTTGAATACAACAATAGGTTTCTTTTTGTCGTGGATTACTCGTTTAGCTGTATTTACAAACTTTCGTCCGTCGCCCAACCCTTCGACATATAGACCGATGACTTTGGTTTGAGGATCCTCTGCAAGGTACCAAATCATATCAGCCTCATCAACGTCTGAACGGTTCCCATACGAGACCATTTTACTCATTCCAAATGGATAAGAGTGCTCCATAAAGGCTATTCCAATCGTACCGCTTTGTGATAAAAAGGCCACATTGCCATTTTTAGGTCTCAGCATACGCTCATGGCCCTGAAAAGCACAGTCAAGTCTATTTTCACCATTAAACATTCCAATGCAGTTGGGACCAATGATCCTAATTTTCAACTGTGCAGAAAGATCTTTTACTTGTTGTTCGATCGCAGCTCTCTCTCCTCCAAGCTCTTTGCCGCCGCCAGATATAATTACAACATTATGAATAGATTTTTGTCCACAAATCTTCAATAAATCTGGTACAAACTTTAGATCTACTGTCACCACCACAACATCTATCGGATCTTTAACGTCCTCTAAACTCTTGTATGCAGGGATTCCCATAATATCTGGATAACCTTTAGCATTTACAGGATAAACTTTTCCCTTGTAATCATGCTTTACTAGGGTTTCTAGTACGGAATTTCCAACCTTCCCCACCTCTGGTGAGGCACCAATTAATGCTACCGACTTTGCGTTAAAAAATTGGTCCATATGGGTAGAATTTGGCTGAGATTCCGACACTACATTGTATCTAGGTTGTTCAGAGAGTATAATTTTTGCATCTGCGACAAAGTAGCTATTAGGATACACTATTACAGGATTAAAATCAATGCTCTCATAATAAGGTGAGATGTCATAACCTAGCTTGCCTATATTTAACAAGGCGTTAGAAAGGTTATCGAGGTCAATAGTTTCTGATCCTCTATAACCTTTAAGAAGCATCTTGCCCTGCAATTCCTCAATCATCTCTAATGCGTCATCCTTAGAAATAGGGAGCACCCTAAATGAAACATCTTTGAATAATTCAGTGAATATCCCTCCTAGGCCCACCATCATAACAGGGCCAAATTGAGGATCATTTTGTAACCCAACAATCATTTCTACGCCTTTTGGAACCATCTTTTCAAGGAGAACGCCCTTTACATCATAATCTTTAGATAATCGGTTATACATATCATTAAAAGCAGATCTGACAGATTCTTCATCTTTTAAATCGACCTTAACACCACCTACATCGGTTTTGTGTAAAATTTGGGGTGAAACGATTTTTGCAACTAAGGGGAATCCAAGTTTCTTTGCTTCAGTGATTGCAGACTCTTCGTCTTTTACCAAAGCAAATCCGGGTACAGAAATATTATATTCTGAAAGAATTCCCTTTGCAGTTTCTTCCGTTATAACTTTGACTTGATTCTTAAAAGAATCTTCAAACATAGATTTAATTTTGTGTTGATCGGTCAATAAAAAGTCATTATTCTAATCGGTTTAAAAATTTTCCTTACAGCAATAATGTAGAATTATGCTGAATTATTAGTAAATTAAAGATTTAAAGTGAGAGATCAGAAATTAAGATTCAAATATGCTTACAAATGTCCATTAACCTTCATGTCTACCATATCTTTCACGGAGACTATCCATCCATTTGTTTGTCTTTACTTGTAGGCCACTACGATTATCGCACCACCAAACAATTTTCTACTAAAATCAACTCTTGAGAATTTTTTTAACAAAAGCAATTTCAAATCATTATTCTTTGGCCATTTCAAGTAGGTACCATACAAAGTTCTAAACGGCAGTCCCTGCTTTCCCGCAGCCAAATATGCTATTATGACTAAAAAATACTTTAGGTATAGAGTTACCAATGTACGTGTGATAAAGTTATCTGGTTTTCCCAAGTCCACTATTAAGAAGCGTCCATCAACTTTTAAAACTCGATGTATTTCCTCAAAAGCTTTTTCAAGGTCGATTGAATCTCTTATGGAATAACCACATATAACAGCGTCAAAGGTTTCAGATTTGAATGGAATTTTTTCGAATATCCCACTGCACATAAAAAAACCCGTGTAGAGCCCTCGGAAATTATCGGAGATGCCCTTGAGCATCTCTGGAATCGGATCGTAAAAATGAATCCTAACATCTTTTGAAACATTCTCAAGGACTAATTTTGACATATTACCATAACCGGATCCCGCATCTAGAACATCATTGCCAGGGAAAACAGATTTGATAATGCCTTCTCTTCTGTACTTGTTATCTTTACCTAACGAAATTGCACTATTTACTTTATCATATACGGGAATAATATTTCTGAGTATTTTTATTACGTCATTCCAATATACATTTCCAAGACCATGACTATTCAATGAAAAAATAATCAATCTAGAGGATATTGAGTTTTTGTATCAAGTCCTGCAGCACCTAACTACCTCAAACCAATTTAATTCTATAATAGTTAAACAAATAAAAAGTGCATGGCAGGTCAAATATCGGAAAGATATTAACACACAATTTCCATAACATTATACAAAGTGATAGCCGAAAGCAAAGACAATATTATGCAAGTTGGAAGCTTGAAGGCAAGAATGATCTCCGTTACCTTTTATGATTCTAACGTTAAAGAATATTATAAAAAAATAAAGACAAAGTCAACATACAAAGAAACTGATATAGTATTTGTAAATCCAATGCTAATCTTTGGTAAAGAGCACCTGATAGGAATAATGAGAATAATAAATGAGGAAAGAAAAAGAAAGATGATCTCTGAAATCAAAAATCCTGAGGTTGAATTTTTAATGAGGTTATGCTGCACTGATCAAATAAAAGAAGCATTAAACAGAAATTTTGGTGATAAGGAAAAAAAGGATTATGTAGTCTTTATCATGTCTGACAATAATCAAGTATTACATGATATTGAAATTGAACTTGCATGCTACGGCTTTGTCCACGTTGATAGTAGCGACTCTCACTTAAGTACTTGTATAGCCAGTACCAAAAACAAGAGAGATTACATAATAAACAGCTTTTTTAAAGACAAGCTCAAAAACCGGGATTCCACTACACTGGAAAAAAATGTTGAATTTCTAAAATTTCTTATAGAAAGAGCGGCGATTGCTTTAAAATAAAAACGCTCAGATTTATTTATTTTTATTATCTAATCATTGCATTAACTACTCCGGAACCCTTTTTTCAATCATAGAGCTAAACATAGAATCACTGCGCAGAACAGAGATACCAGAATATTTTCCTATTATTTCAACTAAAAAAATCCATTTGGGATTTGACAAGTCTACGGGTAATTTTAGATGCGGGCCCACCGCGTCAATTATGTCCATTTTTTTTAATTTTGTATGTCTTTTTTCGACATGTATCTTTATAGACTCGTAGATCGGGATGTTTGCATTATCGGCTAATTTCAACAATACATTTTTTATATTTTCAATTTCGGTCAAAACTACATGTTGAATTGGAATAAACCGAAGTAGATATCGGATTTCCCAAGATGAAGTGTCTAGTTTCGATCTTAAAAACGAGATAAATTCCTGTGGATCTTTTGAGGATTTTCCGACTATTAACCCTGATACATTTGTTTCATTTACTTCTAAATCGGTTTCCCCAAATTCATAGAATAAATCCTCTAGTTCATCCATCAAGTCTTCTTCTCGAAACCTAAAAGTTGTGGCAACGAAATTGAAATCCATATCATTAGAACCTAACTAACAACCTTAAGAGCGTCAATAATTTTATCTTTTGGAACTGCTCCTTCACGAATAATACGAGGATGGAGTTCATTTGTAACATCCACAATTGTAGATTCGTTTTTCATGTATCTTGTAATATCTGCAACTGTCACTTCTGCTGTTGGTGCTTCTAGTGGTTTTCTTATTTTTTTTGGTTTTGTTATTGTTCTCCCACGGTCTAATTTTTTTGTATGATTATTATCTACAAAGACAGCATCGCATTTTGAAATCAGCTCTGGATTTATTTTCTTTAATTCATTAGAAGAAGGTTGTTGAGAAAAATTTGCACTAGTTCCTACTAAAAACTTGGATTCAGTCGCGCTAATCAAATCCAATAAGCAATCGTTATTAGGAATCCGCAGCGCAATTGATCGGTTAGAAAGGTCAATTACATGTTTTGACAGTCCAACATTATCTTCTTTTGTTTTCATTACTATTGTCAATTGACCGGGCCAAAACATTTCCATCAAGATCTGGGCAGCCAGATTAATTTGAGCAACATTTGATACCATCGATTCTGAAAAAGTCAATAGCGGAAGTGTTTTGTTTAATGGTCGCTTCTTGATGCTGTAAAGTTTCAGCACCGCGACATCGTTAGTTGGATCACAGCCTATGCCATATACTGTATCTGTAGGAAAAATTATAACTCCTCCCTTGTCTATCAACTTGGCGCAATTCGTCAAATCATCGGGATTATTGCAATGAAAATTATATGTCATCGATATGAAAACATATGTCTGTTAATTTAACTTAAATGATATTGAGTAGCGAATATGCAAATCCTGTTTAGAAACTTAGATAAGGATTAATAAAAATAAGACCCTTAGAAGAGCATATTTGTCAGTATATTCTAATAATTCAACACTCCTTTAAGGAAATGGATTGTTGTTCCGAAATCTTGTAAATAGACGTAAAGATAAAACCTAGTAATATGCTAACAGATAGATGCCAACAAAAACGAAAGGATTTTTATTTGAATTCCTTTACTAATACTCATAATTACATAGATTAAAATGGTTGATAAAGAAAAGATGAAAATAAAAAGCAAGGAATTAAGCAGCGAATTGTTTGTAGGCGAGAGCAGGGATGAGTTTAATGATACAATTAACGGTTACTACAGGTTAATTGGAGGAGACAACAGAGACTACGATAAAGAAACAAGCCGTAGACTACGTGCTTTTGGAGAAGAATTGTATCGTAAAAGATCATATGAAAAATTTACCGCATTTAAGGCAGATCATGATGACATGATAGTTGGAAACCATCTTAGATTATTTTCTTTTTGTGAACATCACCTGTTACCCTTTTTTGGTGAAGTAGCTATAGGTTACATACCAAACAACAAGATTTTTGGTTTATCAAAATTTCAACGTCTTGTAGATAAGGTTTCCTCGAGACCACAACTTCAAGAGAGATTAACGTATCAAATTCTTGAAGAGATTAAAACAAGACTAGAGCCTAAAGGAGTAGGAGTTGTGATAAAAGCTATCCATACGTGTGTTTTTGCGCGAGGCACACAATCAACTTCGGCAGAATTTACTACATCTGCTGTTGATGGAATATTTAAAGAGAATCATAACACAAAACAAGAATTCTTTTCAATTATAAACTCTGACGGGAGACTCCGTCTTTAATAAAACAATTTGAGGGTTTTTTGAATATGCTCAACAATTGGTTCGAAATTACATCTTATCAGATTAGCAACGTGTTACCAGCTCTTTTAATTGGGCATAGTGTCTATGACTTCGATATATTTTAATTAGATAGAATAGGGATAAAACTTAAATTGATGTCTTCAGCCAGTGATGCGAATATAGAGTATATTGACTGGAATCACGCTCTTGATATACTAGATAAAGCTTATCAACTTGGAATTTTTGTATTAATCATTGGTCCAAAGGGTACAGGTAAAACTACACTTGTAAGGAAGTTTGCCACTCAAACACGCAAAGAGTTATCCTCAGTAAACTTTAGTTTAAGAACTAGAGAATCTCACTTAATTGGTACCAACACTATAGATAACGGCCAAATTAATTTTGTAAACGGTGTCTTGGTTCATTCGATGACTCAAGGGGATTTATTGTATTTGGATGAACTAAATGCAGCAGAACCCGATGTATTGTTAAGGCTTGATGAAGCTCTTGACGACAGAAGACAAATAGTATTAAAAGAGTTTCATGGTCAGACCATAAAGGCAAAGGATAATTGGTTTGTGATTGGAACTATAAATCCGTTATCTCATGTAGGAACCAAAGAACTCCCACCGCAAATATTAAGTCGTTTTCCAATAAGAATAATGCTTGATTATCCCCCTGAAGAGACTGAAATGGAAATCATCAGAAAACATGTGAGTGTTAGCAACCTTACACATGAGGAAAATGTCAGAAGTGCAATTAAATTAGCAAGTAACCTACGAAAAGCAGCTTCACTAGAAGAAATATTTTATAGCCCCAGTCTGAGAGAAACAATTGCGTATTCCAAACTTGTAACCAGTGGAACAAATGCAAAGGAAGCAGCCGAGATAGTGTTTGCAAATGTATATCATCAATGGGGGGAAATCGAATATAGAAAAGTTATGGACATTATAGCTTCTATATTTATATGATAATGATCCAATATGTCCATTTTCTGGAATAAAGAAAAATCAGATGAGGAGGATGCGAAGAAAGCCCCCCACTCTCGTTCCCCTATAGCCGTTTCATACACCAATAACAATGATAATCTCCCCCCTAGAGCCGAGAAGAAGAAAAAGTCTGAACCATCTCTTAAGTTTGAAGACTTGGACCTTGAGAATATTCATATTAGAAACGACGTCTTGTTGGAGATTGCTACATTTTTGTCTAGAAGATGGTCAAATAGTCCTGAATCGACTATCCATATTTCACGCGAGGGTAAGACCTCAAGTAATCTTGAGAAAAAGAGAATAACGCTCCCAGGTTTAGATTATTTTTATGGTAATATATTCCAAAAATACAGACAGTGGCGGACGTTACTATGGTATGAATCAATGAGATTAAAATATTCCTTTAAAATCTTTGACACAGATGTAGTGTTTGGATTCATTTTTAATATTTTAGAAACAAAGCGTGTTGAAATTTTGGGCCTTGAAGAATGGAAAGGAATGATCAAAGAGATTATATTCTATGAGGGCTTATCATGGCATAACAAGCCACTTTTAAACTCACTTCATGGTAGAAATAAAGTTTTAGAGGCATTTTCCCAATTCTTTCTAACTGGATATTTTAAAGGAGAACTCTATGGTGGTGAAAATGAAAGGGTCATTAAAGCCTCAGAATATGCTCATGACTTAATCAAAGAATATGTGAAGAAATTTAACTTTAGAAATAAAACCTATCATTCTGCAGAAGATCAAAAGTGGTTAGAAACAGAAACACGGCAGATCATAAAAATCCTTCAGGTAGATTCACTCATGTCTGCTCCACCTATCCCTATCCTTATGCCAAAAAGTAAAGTTGGTTTGTCTATGAGACAAGAAGAGATATTGTCTCAGATAGAAAAATTAGTAAAAATTAAAACGAAGGAAATTGAAATAGAGAAATTAAAAAAAGAAATAGTTCAAGGTGACTATATTCATGAAGAATTCAAAATAATAGTAAAGGAGAGTCAAAAAAATGATAACAAAGGTTTTGAATCAACTGAAAATCTGTCTATAGCGATTCCGGATAATACCGGCATAAATGAAAATGCAATATATGATTTTAATCTTATAAACAAAATAAAAACCGCACTCAAAGAATGGAAGACCGGCTGGAGAGAAAGATATGATTTTACCGGAGAAGAAATAGAAATAGAGAACTATATTGAAAGACAGCCCAAAGTTTTCATAAAGGATAAAAAAATTGCAATAAACATAAAGATTTCAATACTGTTAGACCTTTCGAGTAGCATTGAAGACAACGAGATAGAATACAAAAAGGCCGCTGTAGCACTCTGTGAGGGATTAGATTTCCTAGGTATAAAGTTTTCAATATATGCTTTTAATACTGAATCTCGCTCTGTTAAATGTTGGATAATAAAACCTCCGTCTATTAAATGGGGAACGTTGTATGCTAGGAGATTAATGCAAGTGAGGCCACTCGGAGGGACACCTTTAGCTGAAGTATACAAGATACTTAATCCTAGTATCAACTCTTTTAAGCCAGACATTTTTGTAACCTTAACAGACGGTGAACCTTCTGATATGGACGCAGTTAGATCAATCGTATTGTCCTACAAAAGAAGCGGGATTGAAATGATAGCAATAGGATTGGGAACCGATTTAGGAGATGCTATAGGTATAGGTCATAATCTAAAATATCTTAATTACCAGAGAACGTTAACATTATCTAAAAAGAGATTACAAGACCTTCCCAAAAAAGTCCTTGGGCTGCTGACTGTAGAGTAATGTAAAGAAAAATACCTCGAATACTAAGAGGAAATGATTTTTTAGAATTTAAGATCTGGATGGTCTTTTTCTAATTTCTTCCAATCTGCCGAAAATAGATCAAGGCCTTTATCGGTTAATGGATGTCTAATCATCTTGTCGAGAATATCTGGTGGAAGCGTAACCACATCTGCGCCCATTTTTGCGGACTCTATTACATGAAGGGGATGTCGTACACTTGCCACCAGAACCTGAGTAGAAATATCATAACTTGCAAAAATTTGAACTATTTCGCTAACAAGATTTAGCCCTTCACTTCCTATATCATCCAATCTGCCTATAAACGGGCTTACATATGTGGCACCAGCTTTAGCTGCAAGCAACGCCTGATTTGCCGAAAAAATCAATGTAACATTTGTCTTTATACCTTTGTCGCTTAAAGATTTAACGACCTTAAGTCCATCCATAGTCATAGGAACCTTTACAACCACATTTTCTCCATACTTTGCAAGTTTTAGTGCTTCATCCATCATCTGGTCAAATGTATCAGCGACTATTTCTAAGCTAACAGGTCCCTTTACAAATTCGACTATTTTTTTCATAACCACTATGGGATTACCTTTTTCTTTTGAAAGTAATGTAGGGTTGGTTGTAATGCCATCAATAACCCCCATTTCGTTGTACTTTACAATAGAATCCAGATTGGCGGTATCTAAAAATATCTTCATTTCTTGTCCCTTTTCTTTAATTCTAAAGCGTTCCTTACTATTTCTTTCGGAGACAGTCCATATTTATCTAATAGAGAATCTATTTCCTCGTCTCTTGCGGATTCTCCGAATTTATCTCTAATACCAATTTTTTTTACAAACGTAGGGCAAATCTCAGATGTAACCTCAGAAATAGCAGAACCTAGACCGCCTACAATATTGTGTTCTTCAACAGACAATAAGGAACCGGTTTCCTTTGTGCATTTATAAATCAAGTCAGAATCAATTGGCTTTATTGAATACATATCAATAACTCGGCAAGAAATATCATGATCCTTTTTTAACATATCACTTGCCTTTTGGGATGCAGAAACCATTGTTCCACAAGCAAACAAGCTCAAATCGGCACCATCTGTTACTACCTTCCCTTTACCTATTTCAAAATCTGAATCTTCCATATGAATCTCTTCCGTAGAGGGCCTCGCCAGTCTAACATAAAAAGGCCCAGGAATTTGTACAATTTTTTCCAAGAGCTTTTTCACCGAAGGTGCATCTGCTGGAACAAGGACTCTCATATTAGGCAAAGATCTCATTATAGAAATGTCTTCAATTTGTTGGTGGGATGCCCCATCTGGACCAACAGACAAACCTGCGTGAGAAACAACTATTTTTACATCAAGATTTGGATAGCATATTGCATTCCTTATTTGGTCTAGACATCGACCAGGAATAAAAGCTGCGTAAGTGCTTGCAAAGGATATTTTTCCTGCTATCGCAAGTCCGGCCGCAATTGAGACTAAGTTTGCCTCAGCGATACCTACGTTAAATAACCTTTCAGGAAATTTCTCACCAAATTTCTTGGTTTTAAGAGAATCAGTAGTGTCACCACCAACACATACAATGTTAGAATATTTTTGACCCAAGTTTACAAGAGCGTCGCCATATGCAGACCTCATATCAGAGAAACGAATTTCATTAGCGTTCAAAGAATACAGATCCTATTTCACCTAGACATTATATTTTTTCGTATAGAATCAAAAAAACAAATACCCAAAGTCAGATTATTTTTATTCATCCACTAAACACCTTTGATCTCCAGACGATCCAATATACTTTTTCTGCCCTTAATCCAATCTTCTTGAATATTTAATTCTCGAGATTTGTCAAGTAATGTCTGTTCTAAATGTAAATCAATCTTAAGTTTAGCCTCAGAAATATTCTTTTCTACATCATTTGAACCAAAAATTGCATTTCCCATCACAAATATTCTACAACCTGCGTCATAGCAGCTTATTAAGGTAGATTGATCAATCCCTCCGTCAGCTTCTATGTATCCTTTGTAACCATGTTCTCTCAACGTTGGTATTAACGCACTCATTTTAGGTAACACTTCTGGAATAAACTTTTGGCCAGCAAAACCAGGATTCACGGACATAATAATCAGGACATCAAGATTGTCTAAATGTGAAAAAATCCAATCAGGTAGATTAGTTGATGGATTTATAGCCAGTCCGGGACTCACACCAGCAGAAATTAGCTTTGAAGACATGTCTTCAAATTCTTTTTCACTGTCGCATACTTCGGCATGTAATGTAATAATATCACATCCCGCATCTATGTACGAGTCAAGGTCCGAACCTGGATTTCGGATCATCAAATGAGTATCAAACGGAAGTCGGGAAATTCCTCTTAGATTCTTTATTATATCAAAAGAAAAGGTAGTGTTTGGAACAAATTTGCCGTCCATTACGTCCAGGTGGATCATTTCTGCACCATATTTTTCTGCCAGTTCAATCTTTTGTATCAAGCTTTTCTCTTCTATTCCCGTAGCACCTGCTATTATAGAAGGCGATATCATATACTCTCCTTCCAGTTCTTCGATTAACAATGGTAAATGTTTTTTTGATGGAGCTTTTCCATGCCATTGGGGATTATTAGCCATGTGTTTTATACCGTTTCCCTTTATGGTATTTGCAATGATGATTTTGGGTTTTCCTTTAGGCCTATTTAAGAGCTCTGGTATTATTTGCTCTAATTTGTGACCATTAATTTCTACAACGTCCCAATTAAAGGAACTCCATTTTTCTCTAATCGGATCTATAGGCATGATGTCCTCTGTAAAGCCGTCTTGCTGTATTTTGTTTCTATCCAATATAGCTACCAAGTTGTCAAGTTTAAATTTTGCAGCAGCCATCGAAGCCTCCCAGACCTGCCCCTCGTTCGTTTCTCCATCACCCAAAAGGCAATACACCGTATTTTCTTGTTTATCCAACCTATTGGCCAAACATACACCTATAGATACAGATAGACCAATGCCTTCCGAACCACCTGAATATTCAATACCCGGAACGCTATGGTGTTTTTGAAGTTCACTATACCTAACAGGATGTCCCTGAAGTCTCGATTCTAGTTTTCTTAAAGTCTTTATTTCCTCTTTTGGAAAAGATCCTGCTAATGACAATGTTGCATAATATCCGGGTGCAGAGTGAGCCTTTGAATTAATAAAATAATCTCTATGTCGCAAATTGGGATTAGCAATATCTATATTCATTATTTGAAAATAGAGTGAACCCATTATTTCAGCTGCAGAAAAAGAGGCACCTGGATGTCCAGATCCGGCTTCTGCGATACCGGTCAAGGCCAATATACGAACTTCCTTAATTTTTTCTTTTAATCTCAAATATCTATTTACAAAGTACATTTTGCCGTCCTCACAAAACCGAACCATTCCCAATCCATCCTCAACTTACACATTTTACAATACACTGATCTTTCATTCACAAATAGATAAAAAGGTAACTTCACCCAGCTCATAATTTAAGTGGTATGCCCAAGACTAGACAATATCGATTCTAAATCCCTCTGGGCCAGCCCCACCCCCATCTTAGCATCTTTTCTAGCCAATATTGAGCCATTTGAAAATGCAATCATAGTTGGAACCGCGTTGACTTTGAATCTGTCCCATAGTGGGTTATCATCCTCATTTAACTTTACACCACCTGCAAGAATACTTGAATCTAATTGTTCTATAGATTGAGAAAATGAGTTAATAAAACTTTTACAATATCCGCACCAATCGGCATAAAATAACAGCAGCGATTTCGGACTAGATATAACAGAATCAATCTCGCCGGGCAAAAAATCCTTCATATTGATTAATAAAAACAAGCAGTAAAAAATTGTTTCTATTTAAAAGTATGCATGTGTATAAATTAAATTAAATTATTTGATTTTCGCTCAAGCGATATTAAGCGTCGGCTTACTTTTTGCCTGTTTTCTGATACAAGTATTATATATAAATGTGTACTTAGGTGCTCTGCTGATGAAGGGCTAGACTGCTGTGATTACTTGATATTCTGCCAAATTCATCATTATCTGCAGCTCCCTTAAACACCTTATCATAACAAACTTCCGCATTTTCTAGTAATAAAGATCTGTTGATATTAGCTGCTCTTGTTACACAATTAAAGTATCTTGTTAGTGCATTTGCCGGGTCCCCGATAGAAATTTGAGCCAATATCAAAAGTGAAATCCTCATGCAAAATATTTGTGGTATATTTTTATTATTTATAATGTCTGGATTCATTTTAAATTACTTCCCATTATACTAAACTTTGGTACTACCTATCTGATAGCGTTTCTCTCATTGGGACTTTATTATAAGAGCTTGTTATCATGTATCACTGTAATTCCTTGGAGAAATAACATAAATCATTTTTTTGATTCCGTTACTGCTATATTTGAATCGCCTTTCTGATCTATGCGACCATAATATTTGAGTAGTACGTTATCAAGTAACCAGTTTTCAGTTTTAGTATTAACTAAATTTATATCCTCGTGATGCAGTCTCTCGTAGCGAATAGGTATATCTTGGCTACTATAAAAGTTGATCAAAGATAATGACATGGAAAATGAATTTATCTAAAGATATTTTAACCTAAAATCCTATATTAAGTTATTTAACGCATACTTCATACTTTACATGGCAATTTTTTAACAGCAAAGTTACTTTGTAACCGGTTGGCTTCTTAAATTAATTTTGTCTAGGTTGTTAGATACCGTTATTATCAACCAATAGTAATAAAAGAGATAATACTTGCAAAAAGCCTATCTGACTTTTTCATAATTTGAAAAATCAAAGTATACAATATATAAATATAATATTGAGCATAGTAATCTAGGGATTTTTTTGTATAAGAGGAGCTTATTGTGTTTAATACTTTTTTTTTCAGCATGTTTTTTTCTTTCTCAACAATCAGTATTCTTATCTGCACATGGTCAAAATCAAAGTCTAGGACAACATTTAGGCCTGTTTGGAAATGGAAATGCATCATTGCTAAATAACGTTTTTAACAAGGTTAAAGATTCGGTGGTTCAGATTAGTACAGAGTATCAAGATCCTAACTTTCCTGCTGGGCTTTATGACTCTACGAACAGCAATCCATTTCCTACAAAATTTGGATCGGGATTTATTTATGATAATTCAGGTGTAATAATAACAAACTACCACGTTGTAAGCTCTGCTACTAATATCATTGTTACATTTAACAATGGTAATAGTTACACAGCTAAAGTTGTTGGTGTAGATCCATATGGGGATATTTCAATATTAAAATTAGACAACCCCAGTGATGAAAAGCTTGTCCCCGTAACTTTGTCAAATTCATCGGATCTTAAGGTAGGAGACCCGGTACTGGCTATAGGAAACCCATATGGGCTTGATAATACATTGACATTTGGTATTGTAAGTCAAATTGGTAGGTTGTTACCCAATTCGGACTTGGGATATTCAATTCCTAATGTCATCCAAACCGATGCCGCAATAAATCCAGGCAACTCAGGTGGACCATTAATTGATTTGAATGGAAATGTAGTTGGTATGAATACGGCAATATTTTCGAATACCGGAGCATACACAGGAGTTGGGTTTGCAATTCCATCTAATGATATAGTCCGCATAATCCCGTCATTAATACAATCTGGAACATACGAACATCCTTGGCTTGGTATTTCTGGCTCAAAACTAACACCTACCCTGGCCGAAGTCTTTGGGCTAGCTCCTAACTATAAGGGTGTTCTAATAGAAGATGTAGTACCAAATGGTCCAGCTGACAAGGCTGGACTACAAGGTATACTAATTCAAGGAAACCGATACGGGCAGCAACAAATAATTGATAAAGACATTATAATTGAAATTGACGGAAAGCCCGTTTCTAGGATAGATGATATTATTTCTTATTTGGATATTTATAAGAAGGTAGGGGACAAAGTAACCTTGACGGTAAACCGAAATGGTCAAATAATCAATCTTGTCGCAACTTTAGATGCCAGACCTGACTTGCCTCTTCAAGAAATTCAATCTCAATCTGATCCTGATAATAACGATATCCAACCTAATACTCCTTTCCCTAATTTCAAACTTCCAGAGTTGCCAGATTTCAAACTTCCAGAGTTGCCAGATTTTAGTATACCAGGCCTGACAATTCCTTTACCGATGCACTAATTGATCTTCAACACAGACAAACAGTTTTCAGAATAATTAAAATTATTTATTTGTCTTTGAAAAGAAGCGATATAAAAAACGATGGAGATAAATATATTCTTTTATAGAGACGGAGTTGACAACATATACTTTATCAGAGACGTAGCGCATTTAAACAAAATGTTAAATACACTTGGTGGTTTTATGGATCACAAAAGCCATGTCCGAGTCTACTAATTCGATCTCGTCGAATCAAGCACCCTTAGTGATTCTTGAGAATGTAACCTATACGAATAACTCGGATGTGATTTTGGATAACATTTCATTTAGAATTAACAAAGGAGATTTTTTGGGAATAATCGGACCTAATGGAGCTGGCAAAACAACACTCTTCAAGTGCTTGCTTGGACTAAACAAAGAGTTCAAAGGAACTATAAAGATATTTGATAAAGACATTAGAACCAGTGCTAAAGAAATTTACAAGAAAATAGGCTATATTCCTCAATCAAACAGTTTTGATCCTAGATTTCCTGCTACCGTTAAAGAGATAATTCATCTTGGAACGCCAAAAAATAAATCCTTTAGTAGAGAAAAGCTGGATGAGTTGGTACAGTTGACAGGTATTGGAGATTTTTTACATAAAAGAATAGGGGATCTTTCAGGTGGACAACAACAGAGGGTTATGATTGCAAAAGCTCTGATCCACGAGCCAGAATTACTTATTTTAGACGAGCCCGATACAGCAATTGATGCAGGCGTTTTGAAGATATTTTACAAACTTCTCATTAAATTAAACAAAGAGAAGAATATCACAATTATATGGTCATCTCACGACCTAGATTCTGTTAATATGGTATCTAATAAGGTTGCATGTTTGTACAAAAAACTGTTCTTTCATGGAGACACTCAAGAATTTTTTAGTAATGAAGTCAACCTCAAGACCTTCAATGAATATTCCATGCATATTCATATAAAGAGTCATTCTCATTAGATTTTTTTGACAAAAACAAGTGTCTAAGTTTATTATAAAAGAGTCATCTTATCTAACAGGTATGACAGAATAGGGATAAAAGGTCGCATCAATTGATTGGTATATGTGTATGGGACTTTTCAGGTCATCTATAGTACCAGGGTAAGCAAGAAGTAAATCCTTTGTTTTTTATTAAATATTCTCTAATCCATCATACAAATGTATTGATAGAATATAAAAGACATAATAACTGATAATTCATAATAGTTTAAAGATAAGTAATAGAATTGAAAGAAAACGAAGTCTATGATAACAAGCCTAGTAAAACAAGAAGCATAACTTTCAGACTAGAGAGCTCAGTGATTGAGGAGCTACAATTTGAAGCAGATTATAGGGAAACTTCTCTAAATGTATTGATTAACCAGATTCTTCGAAGATATTCTAACTGGGAAAGGTACGAGAATAAGATCGGGATGATACCAATTCCAAAAATAATTTTGTTTAATGTAATGGACCAAGTGATTAAATCTGGGTCAGAAAATGGCATCGAAGATATGGCAAAATTCAAAGAATCATTGGTAAAAGACCTTTCTCAAACTGCATTTAATTTTTTAAAAGATTCAGTTTTGTTAATAAAGAAAAATTATAATTTATTTTCGGTACTCGAAGTATTAGAACAATATATGAAAGTTATAGGCATTAATTCTGATCATAGAGTAGAAGAAGATGGAAAACATGTGTATGTTATCCAACACAAATTGGGAGAGATTTGGTCTTTATTTATAAAAGAAGTTTTGATACTTATATTTGAGAATCTAGGTAAAGTCAAAGTAGATATATCAAGCACACCAAACACTACTGTAGCCAGGGTTTTCATCAATTCTTAAATTGTCTGATTTTTCATATATTCTTTTATACAATTTACCTACTCCACAGCTAGATTTTAAGGTCATTTTTTTGGTGGAGTAGAATAAGAATTTGATAAAAGGAGGTGATATACTAGCTATATCAATTCAGCATCTAATGTTTGAGTTTCCTGTTAATGTACCTTTGTCAATATTTTTCTAGTAGCTATATTTGAAATGAATGTAAAAAGAGTCCAGGGAACGTAACATATGATTTAAGACATTTTGATTTTTATATGATAGTAATTATGATAAATTAGTGGTTTGGAAAGCAGTATTTTATCTGATAAAAAAAGATAATTACCTCAAGGCATCATCCTTGTTAATAATTATTTGCTCTATATCTGCAATCGCTTTAAACATTGAAGGGACCAATTGCATTAGACAGGTTAACTCTCTAGTTATTACTGAAAACAGTCTACTCGAAGAGCAGCAGCAACAGCAACAAGAAAATAACTCTGAAAATAATAGCGTATTCTCAAACCAATTTCAGCGACAGCAAGAGGAGCGCCGACTACAACAACTACAAGAAGAAAGACTAGCACAGGATGCATTATTACAGCAATCGTATGAGTTAAGAAAGTATTGTTTTTTGATTACAAACATGTATGTTTATTCACTCTTTGGTATCATAATTGGTTTCATACTCCTTGTGGTATGGTATATAAGGTACAAACAAATCTGGGCGTGGAGGAAGAATAAAAATAATAAGCCCTAGCAAAACCTTCAATAATGTGAAATATTTCATTGTTATAGATTGCATAGATTTTTAAAGAAAAGAAACCTACTTCATCCCTACAAAGATTGTCCCGCGCAGATACTATTCTTGAACTGGTAAAGACTTCGTATTCATCTAAACCGTCATTCACAGATGCTTATTACTTTGGAGTACCCAAAAATTACAAAGAAATAAAGACGCTCAGAGATCTTTTAGAGATAAATTACAAATACAATTCCACGAAAAACCAACTTAGAGAAAATCTCATTACCAGAATCAAAAATAATGATAACCCTTTTATTGGAATAATAGGGTTTGACGATACTGTTATACCCGCTATAAAGAGAGGACTGCTTGCAGGACACGATATCCTATTTGTGGGTCATATTGGACAAGGCAAAACTAAATTAGCAGAACTCGTGTCAGAACAACTCCTTTCTCCGATTCCGATCGTTGAAGGAACCTTGACAAATGATATACCCACCGAGATGCCATACACACAACTTGTTGATTTGATAAATGGAAAAGATATCGATAAGAAAGCACCAGAATTCTTTGTCTCAAAAGACTGTGAAGAAATAATCAAAAACAATGGACTGGATACTAAAATCAGATGGATTGACGGAAAGCAAAGATACAGGTATGTATTAGCAACACCAGATATCTCAGTAAAAGATCTGGTCGGTCAAATAGATGTAGTAAAGATAATAAAAAAAGGAATAGAATTATACGATATCGACTCTTATTCTCCAGGTTACCTCTTACAAGCACGGTATGGAATCCTTTGCCTCGATGAACTGCCTGTGCTTGATCCTAGAAAACAAGTTACCTTGCTGAGTGTATTGCAAGAAGGAAGATTTACTACCGGAGCGTATCCAGTGTTTTTTAAACCTGACGTCAAAATCATTGCTACTGCAAATCCCATGGATTATACTCATTCAGGAAAAATTATCGAACCTCTGGCCGATAGGCTGAAGAGTCATATAGAAACCCACTATCCCAATACTATTGAAGATGAAACATTGATTTTATTACAGGAAATGGATATGCTAAATAGAAATCAGAAAAGCACATTTCTCCCAATTTTTATACTAAAAACAGTTACCAAAATTTTTCAAAAAATTAGAAACCACCCAGATATAAATAGCGATAGAGGAGTAAGCGTCAGGTCAACAATTCATTCATTAGAAGCAATAGTTGGTGAGGTTGAAAACAGACGGTCTCTTATTAATAACGTTATTTCTATACCCAGGTATTCTGATTTACACTGTATATTTCAGTCCTCAAAATTTGAACTTGATGAGATTGAGGACACCTCTGAGAATAGAGCAGAATTTCTCGATAATATAATTAATCAAGTAATCCAAGAAACATCTTTGAATTTTTTCAACGGCTTTTTTAAGTCGCCTGAACTTGTGGATATAAAAAATGACTTTAAGGGTAAAACATTTACCATTCTCCAAAATCAATATAAAAACGACAATACTAATTTACAGAATGGTCTAGAATCAAAGTCAACTAAGTCACCTAAATCATTACTTTATAGTGAGCAGTTAAAACAATTTCCCTTGCTAAAAAAGGTTGTCAAAAGAACAGTACAACAAATAAAAAAAGAACAAAATGATTTTACATATTTGGCTAAACATTATGGTATCAAAAAGAATTTGGAATACATAGAGTTCAAAGATCTTTTTGAAGAAAGTGGTGATAAAGATAGCAAAAATGCCGCTGTGACAGTAGAAGAAGAAGAGATTTGTGCGGCGGCAACTGAACTGCTTCTAGAGTATCTAAGGTTTACATCCCCGCCCATATTAGACAAAAAAGAAGATACTTTTGAAATCAGTGTGTAACCAAATTGTTTAATAAAGAAATCCAATCCCCTGACTCTGATTCAAAAAATAGAAAACAGCCGTCAGTGCTAAAACCGAAACAGTTCGTGAAATCTTATCCCACTAAAGGCCAAAGAAAAAAGAACCGGACTACAATATATTATCCAAAATCATTTGAGAATGATTCTAATGATGAAAAAAATAAGAACAATGACTCAAAATATAATACTGAAGAAATACAGCCACCAGAATACCGACAAGACAACCAACAGACAAAACAGGATATAAAGTCAAGAAATGATTTATTAAAAAGGTTTTTTCCTGATATACTCAAGGCAATTGGTAATAAGGCCATAAAGGAAACTCCACCAACTCTTTTAGAGCTAGAAGGTTATTTACAGCATTATATTACAGATTTAAATAATAATAATGGCCCTGGGAGAGATATTATAAACTGGCAAAACGGCGCTAACTTGAATGATAGAAGACATGCAAATGTCTCTGGCACTAAAATGGATACGTCCTCATTATCAACAACTACTTCAAACACTAATTTACGTCAAAGCGGCAGAAGATTTAATCTTGAATTTGAAGGCTCTGATCCTGCAGAGAACAGCCTTCCAATAGTTACTGAACTGATTAAAAAAGGTTATTTAACAGACTCTGATAAATGGTTAAACAAGAAAGGATTTGTAAAAATGGGAGAACAAATCCTTGTTGAAATCATAAAATCACTAAAGGCCGACAAACTTGGAATGCATGAAACAAGGTTTACTGGTTATGGTAGCATTATTCAAGAAAGCTCGAGGAGATTTGAACATGGAAATGAAATTGCAAATATCAACATTAATTCAACAATAAGAAACTTTATAGAAAGATTTCATGATGATGAGAAAAATAAAAGAGATCAGTTTTCCCCGAGGAAGATTGAATTCCCCCTGGATATATCTTATGAAGACATTGAGATTTACGATACACTAGAAGAGATTCAAATTTCTACAGTATATTGCATTGATTTGAGTTCCACTATGAAATATTCTTCAATGTATAATGAACTTAGCAGAATAGAAGCTTCAAAACGAGCTCTTTGGAGTTTGTATATACTTAATAAAAAATTCTTTCCGTTGGATTTGGTTCATACCATTGGATTTGGATCAATAGCGACACGAATAGACTCGATAGATATTCCATTCTTAAAGACTTTTGAACCTAATTCGGATTTTTTACACTACACTAACTACCAATCCGCCTACCGGCTAGCAAAAAAGATTCTAAAGAAAGATGGGGTTAAAAATAAAAGGATAGTAATGATTACGGATGGGCATCCAAGTGCCTGCTTTATCAATGAAAAGAGTGAACGAGACAAACTATTGAAACAGAGACCATATTCGCACTTTTACAAACCAGATCCCGAAAGAATTGGTTCTCAAAATTCCGAAAACAATAGAGTAAGGTTTGACATACATGAAACTCAAACTGTTTACTTATGTTATAGATACAGACAAATAGACCAGTACATTGGAGAGCAAACTATAATGGAAGCAAAGAAGTTAAAAAGAGATGGAATAGATATCGACACCATTATGGTTAGTGAAGAAGATGCGTTACTTGATTTTGTAAATGAACTAGCAAAGTCAGTTGATGGAAAATCAATATACATAAACCCAAGAGAGATTGATAAAGTTTTGATTACAGATTATTTGTCAAACAAAAAGAAATTGATAAAAAGATAATATAACAAAGTCTATGATTCCTTTCGGAAGAATTGCAGCATATTCATTATATCAAGCATGGAATTATCCATGGCATTAGAACATAAAGAATGGTTTTGAAGTCGACGCTAATCTGTACTATTTGTACCGAATAGAGCTTTAAATGGATTAAAGATAGAGCCATTTCCCAAGGTTAGTAGGTTGCCGCTATTACTAATATTATTATTACTAGTGTTCTTATTTACAATATCATTATTTAGAAGCAGCTGATTAAGCAGTAGCGCAGCTGATTGATTAGGAGAAGTGGTATTAGTGGTAGGAAGGGAGGATGAAAATAATGATGAGAGATTAAAATCACCCAAAGGACCGGATGCATTCTCTGAAGAGTCAGATGAAGAAGAAGAAGGTGACGAAGATGATGACATTGCAAATGGGCCCAAAAGACTCTTCAACTCCAATAGGTTAAATCCTTCTCCTATTGCTCGCGTGTCTCCTACTGTAGTATTGTCTCGTGAGAGGTTAAACAGATCACCAATTCCAGAGATTGAGCTCTCATTACTTGAAAATGGTGCAAAAGTAGGCTGAGATAAGATATTTCCCTTACAAAGACTAG
Source organism: Candidatus Nitrosocosmicus sp. (assembly GCA_031177355.1). Lineage (GTDB taxonomy): Archaea > Thermoproteota > Nitrososphaeria > Nitrososphaerales > Nitrososphaeraceae > Nitrosocosmicus. The sequence goes on from JAPSGR010000008.1 coordinate 48,922, forward strand.
ACAATATTTGAATACTGCACAAGGTTTCAGGATTTATAGATCTAAGGTCAGAATTCAATAAGGAACTAAAATTTGTTTGCATAGAACCTGGTGATGGTATTGATGAATTTGTTAAGAAGTTCTCTATTGTAGATCGGGTTGTTTCATTGAGGCCTAATATATTTAGTATACCGTAGGGATTGTTTGTCAGGTTCTTTAAACTCAAAGAAGACAGCAAATCTCCTAGTATTGGCACTTTTTCTTGAATCGTTGCAAAGTCAGTTGAATTGGTTAGGTCTTTGAGGGATTCGGCCAGACTCATCGTATTAATTTTAAATGAATAGATCATCTTATTTGCAACGGGCAAAGAATTCTGAACGTCATTTGTGTTGACCTCGTAATTAAGTATAAATAATTTATTACCAATAATTGTTCCAATCTCGATATCATCGATGCTAGTATTTCCAGAATAGCTCCTTGTTACAAGCTTGTATGCTGGATGACCTGAAAGCATAGCATCAGTGGAGGTTTCAACTATGGTAACATCCTCATTCTCCTCTTGTATCGCGTTTGCTTGATCTTCCAAATAAGAACTAAAATTTATAGGGCTATCAGATATTGGTGGGTACAATTCCTCAACGTATATGTTAAACCAAGAGATGTAAGTTTGGGGGTAATCACTTCCATCATCGTATGCTGGAAAGAACGTAACCTGTTTCACAGTTTCATTGGAGTTACTTTCATCAATCAAAAAAGTAGAAGGGTATTTTATTGAAATTCCTATTTCACTATTTTCATAATTATTAAAAACTAAGCTATTATTAGTATTAGAAGCAGAACTTGCTAAAGTTGCAACAGAACTTTGTGCAAATGCTGCGCCGAAATTAATTTGAAGACTTTTGCTGCTGCTAATGTCGCTGCTCTTTGTACTAAAACTGCTTATTTGATTATCATAGTGGCTATTTGCTGGGATCATAGCTCCCAAAATCAACAATGACGACAAGAAAAATACTGTTGCAAACGTAATAACAAAAAGAAACGATGAAGAAACAAGTGTCTGTTTTGACTCTACCATTAGAGAGGGTATAAATTAGAGGCATATAAAATATTTTGCTGTATCAATCCTTAATCTAGTCTATTATAACTTTTTAAAATCGTTCTGATAAATTAGAGTGAGAAATGTCAGATAAAAAGCCTAATTTTATTACAGATATTACAAATGAGGATGAACTAGATGAGATAAAAAAGATTGCCGAAATGTTAAATCCTGATGAGAAGGTGCTTGTTGTGGCTAGACAATCGAGATTCAAACCCGGCGGATCCCAATTTTCTCCAAATGTTATCTATGCTACAGACAGAAGAATAATATTAAGAGATCCAAGTATGCTTGGATTAAAGCAGGAAATAATCGATATCCCTTATAACGTAATTACCAATGCAAAAATAGAAAAGGGGTTGTTATCTGCGTCAGTGATCTTTAATGCACCAGGGTTATTCAATCCCAATCTTACTAGTAGAGTGCCTTGGGTAAAAAGACTTGAAACTGATGAACATGGAGAAAATGGAGTAATTGATGCAATTCCAAAGAAAAAGGCTGAAGACCTAATTGAGGTTATTAGAAATGGAATAACCCAATCAAAGTCTCCCACATCTTCATTTCCTAGTGGTACACCTTCAGTTTACCATCTTCCGGCTGGTCACACCCCTGGAAGCCACACCCCCATCTCTCATGCTGATGAATTAAAAAAATTAGCTGATCTGAAAGAAAAGGGTATCATATCTGAAGAAGAGTTTAACAAAATGAAAAACAAGATAATTCACGGCGACGTAGGCAACAGTAGCAGTAATAACATTGATGAGGGTAAATAACCAAGAACTCTGGAGTCTAAATTTCAGGTGAATAGGTAAAAAGAAAGGAGGAGGAGAAGGAGGAGAAGGAGAAAAAGAGGGCAGGCAATAAATCAAAGGAATTGACTACTATTAATGAGTTTAACAAAAGAGCTAGTCACCTTTAGTGGGTAGTTATAGATACCTAAGTAATTATTTCTTTTATTATCTTCAATGTTTGTTTTATCTTTGTACCAAATTATTTTTAAACGACAATCCCGATAGTCTATGTAAATTGCTTAAAGGAGAAAATAACATCTTTAGAGACAGTTTTTTACGTCTTTTGAGTAACAAGTCCAATCTGTTTTTAATCTTGTCAATTTCAGTTCTCACTATTGTGATTTATCCTATTATTATGCCCCATTTAACCCACCCTTCGATGATTTACCACATTATCTTACACATGATTAGTTTTGATGTGGCACTTTTTTTGACGACTATTTCATTTATTTCTTTTAAAAAGACAAAGAGTAAAAAAATACTCTTTACTGCACTAAGCTTTGGATTCTTATTATGTACAGAATTACTTTATCTGCTCCAATCAAGTAACCTGCTTGGAGCTTTCTATATACCTCTAATAGAAGTTGAATTCCCTCATGTATTACTGTTAATCATGTTGGGTTTGTTTGCTGCGGGTGTTTTGAGGATAGAGAGAAAATGAAGGTAAATTCCGTCTACAAGGATAAGGAAATTGGATTTGATGGGGATAACAGAAGCACAATATTAAAAATTATTAACTCGTTTCCTGGTATAAGATATAGAGATATTCTGAGGTTAACTAATCTTAACAACGGGACTCTATCTCATCATTTGTCTACTTTGGAGAAACGGGCAATGATAAAGATTGGAAGAACTGAAAATAGTAATATTACCAGATATTATCCAGCCTCTACACCTTCTAATGAGACGCTTATTTTGAATTATTTGAAAATAAAGACGACAAAAAATATAATTTTGATGCTTCAACAAACCGATCAAGCCACTTTTAATGAAATTGTAGATCATATTAAGAAGGCTCCATCTACTACATCATGGAATTTAAAACGGTTGGTTGATTCAAAAATTGTAGGAAGAAAAAGAGGCCAAAACGTTTCCTTATTTTTTCTTTGCAATAAGGAGTTAGTTAAAAAGTTGGTTGCAGAGAATAATAAGAGTTTACTTGACAGGAGCATTGACAATTACATTTCCATAATTGATGATTTGTAATAATTAGATATATTATCAGGCGAGCAGGATGCAGGCTCAACTATACGCATAAGCATCATAGCAGAGGTTGTGCTGCTGCCATGATCGGCCAATTGACAAATTATTCTATTAATGTTATGTTAGTTAGGGTTGAACAGTGACTAATATAGATAAAGGGGTCGGTGACACACATATTAATGTCATCTGTAACAGACCTATTTTATGACTCATAAATCTATCCGAGACGATGATGACGATAAGTTAACAGGCGACAAACTAGAATATCTATTCAAACAGCAAAAATCCCTTATCAGCCAGGACTATTCTCAATACGATTACGATAAAAATGGCCAACTTCCAGAAAATAAGATGAAGAGACTATATGACGTTAGTGAACCATTTTCCGGTTACAGGATCTTTATGCTTTCCTCTGCACTACTGCATGAAGTTGTAGAGCTCCAGAGAGAGACGGGCTGGAAATGGTGGAAAACAGATAAAGGAATAAAAGACCAAAGAGTCAAAGAAGAAGTCATTGATCTATGGCATTTTTTAATCCAATTATCAATTGAAGTTGGACTAGACCCCGAGCTTTTAGTATCAAAATATATTGAAAAAAACAAAGAAAATACCAAAAGACAGCAACAAGGTTATTGATTTGACTTAAATTGGAATGCAAAAAACATTAAGGTTGATCAGAATTGTGAAACAAAGTTTGGGAGACCCAATCACTACAACAATATAGTTTGGCATATTAACCTAAAATTTCTATTTCTTCATATTGTCCTTTAACAGCTAAAAAAAACAGATCGTCTTCAAAGATTAAGAGCCAATCACTCAATCCAATAACAGGTAATTTTCTTACCAAAAGGCGTGAATCCTTTAGAGTCGTTTGAATGAATATATGTGGAGGATACTCCTCTCCTGACCTTAGGCGGCTGAGGTCACCTTGTAACTTAATTCCTCTACTTCCAGATTGAATGTTTAATTTTCTTATGTTACCCTCTCTATCCGCGATTTTAGCAGTAACATAACTTTGACCAATGTCAAAATCTAAATTAAAAGACAACTTTACCTTACAATTCTTACTCTGGGGGACATGTTTGTGAAGAATTTCAGATTCTTCATCAAAATAAAGGTTATTGCTCAATAATAAGTTGAATCATTAATCATTTAAAAGAACTTTCATAGACAATGTTATAATAACCAGCGCTATTCAATTCCTAAACCATGATTATAATTCAAATATTGATAAGAACAACGACATTAGGAATAAAAGTTTGGAGAGATTATCAATTCCCGAGGCATTTATTTTAAATAATGTATGCATGAAGCATTAATTTATTAAATAAGGGAAGAGCTAAAAACCATTACACCTTATTTGCTGACAATATTTTCTATCTAGTGATTCCCAATGTTAATATTTGCATCCATATAAATAGAAAATAACTAGAGGAATAGAGAGAGGGGAATAAGAAGAGGGCATGCTGTGAGTAAAAATGCCAGATAATGAAGTATTGATTAGGAATTTAACTTTCCAGGATATAAAAGGCGTAATCGAATTACAAATAGAATCATTTCCTTCAATGTTAGAAGAAGGTAGTGTCTGGAGAGATTATCATCTCAAAAGCCATATCGAAATCTTTCCAGAGGGTCAATTTTGTGCGATATACAACGGCAAGATCATCGGCTCTTCAAGCAGCCTTATTGTAAAGTTAGAGTCAAATTACGAAACTCATACATTTGGACAAGTTTCTGGAAATAGTTTATTTACTACGCATTCTCCCGCTGAAGGTGATTCTCTGTATGGAGCCGATGTTTCGGTGCATCCATCTTTTAGAAGGTTAGGAGTTGCCTCAAAGTTATATAACAAAAGAAAAGAGCTGGCAATTAAATTAAATCTACGAAGGATAATCGCAGGTGGCAGACTTATCAATTACTACAAATACGCTGACAAACTATCTCCCGAAGAATACGTTCAAGAAGTCCTAGATAAAAAACTCACAGATCCGGTACTGACTTTTCAATTAAGAAATGGGTTTAAATTCATAAAGATCCTACCTAACTACATCAAAGATTCAAGATCGTTAAACAATGCAACATTTATTGAATGGATTAATCCATACTACAAAAAGTGACTCAAACTATCATCGACTGTCATGTCCATATTAATGCCTATGAAAGTTTGAAAAATCTCACCCTAGCTGAAAGAATAAAAGCACTATCAGATACTATGCAGGCTAATAATGTTAATCAGGCTATAATCATTTCTTCTTACAAGATCAATGAAGAGAGGCCCTCAACGTCTGACATATTAGCATCTGTGAAAAATCATGATAACATTCACGTGGTTGCAGGTTTTTCAATCAATAATCATGATGACAAGAGCATAGAAGAATACCGAGAATATCTTAAAAATGGTAAAATCAAGGGCTTAAAGATTTATCCAGGTTATGAACACTATTACCCATATGATCCAAAGTATCAAAAAGTAATTGACTTGTGTATTGAATATGATGTTCCCTTAATGATACACACAGGAGATACTTATACACCTCAAGGTAAAGTCAGATTTGCACATCCCATAAATGTGGATGATGTAGCGGTCGATAATCCAGATTTAAAGATAATTATTTGTCATCTTGGAAATCCATGGTTTTTAGATTGTCAAGAAGTAATTTATAAAAACAAGAATGTTTATGCAGATATCTCTGGATTAGTACTGGGTGAATTTACAGAGTTCTATGAAAAATATCTTGTCGGCAAAATTGCAGACTTTCTAAACTATGCAGGTGAACCGGAATACCTTTTGTATGGAACAGATTGGCCTATATCAAGTATGAAATCTTATCTAAATTTTGCTTCAAAATTAGATTTAGATGATCAAGAAAGGGACCTGATAATGTACAAAAATGCACAAAGGTTGTTTAAATTATAATTTTTTGATTCGTAAGAGATCAACAACTGATGACTTTTATATTCAATGTAGATATTAGAGTAAGTTATCTATTGTATTATTGATCAAGTTTAAAACGTTATTTTAATTACGGTAATATACAGAACTTGCTTTTATAGAATAAATTCCTTGTGCATTTTGCAAATGTTCCTATTAAATATCACATCATTATTGAGTTTACGTAAAAACCAATATTATATTTGTGATTTTGTATCAGGGTATAGAAATGTTATTTAGTAAATTAATGGATGTTGAAGTAGTATTTGGAGAGGTATCACTTGATTGGCTAGTCTGACTGCCAGTTTCGCCAGCGCCTGTTGAACTAGAGCCAGAGCCAGAGCCTGTGCTACCGGATTCACCAGCGCCTGTTGAACTAGAGCCAGAGCCAGAGCCTGTGCTACCGGATTCACCAGCGCCTGTTGAACTAGAGCCTGAGCCTGAGCCTGTGCTACCGGATTCACCAGCGCCTGTTGAACTAGAGCTAGAGCCTGAGCCTGTGCTACCAGAGGAAGAACTGTCGCTTCCACTACCAGAGCCTGTGCTACCAGAGCCTGTGCT